>NZ_JARGEE010000219.1:0-15280 GCF_033794485.1 Streptomyces sp. MB09-02B | reverse complement strand
CCCCCGACACGGCACTCCCCTCACCGAGGCGAGACCACCACACCCAGCAGCCCGGGTCCCGTGTGCGCCCCGATCACCGCCCCGACCTCGCTCACATGCAGATCGGCCAGCCCGGACACCCGGCCCCGAAGCCGCTCCGCGAGCGCGGAGGCCCGGTCGGGCGCCGCGAGGTGGTGGACGGCGATGTCGACCGGCCCCGCGGCCGCCCGTTCGGCGACGATCTCCTCCAGGCGGGCGATCGCCCTGGACGCCGTACGGACCTTCTCCAGCATCTCGATACGGCCGCCGTCCAGCTGCAGCAGCGGCTTGACCGCCAGCGCGGACCCGAACAGTGCCTGCGCCGCACCGATACGTCCGCCCCGGCGGAGGTAGTCCAGCGTGTCGACGTAGAAGAAGGCGGACGTCCCCGCGGCCCGCTTCTCGGCGGCTGTGACGGCCTCGTCCACCGTGCCGCCCGCCTCCGCGGACTCGGCGGCGGCCAGGGCGCAGAACCCGAGGGCCATCGCGACCATCCCGGTGTCCACGACGCGCACGGGTACGGGTGCCTCGCGGGCCGCGAGCACGGCCGCGTCGTAGGTGCCCGAGAACTCGGCGGAGAGGTGGAGCGAGACGATGCCCGTGGCGCCCGACTCCGCGACCCTGCGGTAGGTCTCGGCGAACAGCTCGGGGCTGGGGCGGGAGGTCGTGACGGACCGTCGTTTCTGCAGCGCCTGGGCCAGGGAGCGGGCCGAGATCTCGGTCCCTTCTTCGAGCGCCTGGTCGCCGAGGACCACGGTCAACGGCACCGCGGTGATGCCGTGACGCTCCATCGCCGGCGGCGGCAGGTAGGCCGTTGAATCGGTGACGATCGCGACATGGCGGGACATGAGCTGGAGGTTACCCGCCGAGCCGCGCCGACGGCAGCCCGGCCCCTGTCACCCGCGACCGCACGGTGCGGCCGGACCGGGGTGACTGGCTCAAGTGGTGCTCTCCGGGCGGGGCTTCTTCTGCCACGGGTAGGTCGGCCGCGCGCTCGGCGGAGTGATCGCGGGCCTGGGCGGCTCCTGACCCCTACGGGACTCCCCGTCGCGGGACGCGCCTTCACCGGACCCGGCACCGCGGGACGCCGCCCCACCGGACCCGGCACCGCGAGACGCACCCCCGCCCGACTCGGGAGTCTCCTGCCAGGTCTGCCCCGTGGAGGTTGCCGGCTCGGGCTTGGGCGCCTCCGGCCACACCGCGGCGGGTTCCGTCGTCCAGTGCCGCAACGCGCCCGCCTCGACGTCGATCTGCGCACTGAGCGTGTCGAGGTCGTCCTCCGCGAACTTGCGGGCCCGGTCGTGCGCCGCCCAGCGCAGCGAGTCGGCGGACTTGACGACCCGCTCGGTGCGCTCGCGCAGCGCGGGGAGCCGCTGGACGAGCTTGGCGCGGTCGGGCTCGGGCTCCAGGCGCCGCAGCTCGTCGTCCAGCTCCCGGCCGTGCTTGCTGAGCTGCTCGAAGAGGGCCAGGGACTCCTTCAGCGACTCGTCCTCACCCACCCCCGCCTGCAGGGCCTCCTGGGTGGCCCGCATGGAGGTGCGCAACTTCAGCCGTAGGTCGGCCAGTTGCCCGACGGGCCCCGGCTGGGCCAGGCTCCTGGCGCGCAAAGTGGTGTCCTCGACGGTCCGCTTGGCCTGCGTGATCGTACGGTCCACGCCGCGCTTGGCCGCGCCGACCGCCTTCACCGTGGCGTACGCCCCCAGGACCACGAACATCACGAAGAACAGGGCGACGACTGCGATGACGGCATCCACGACGCGCTCCTCCTTCGACCGGCACGGTATGTGCTGCGGCGCTCTTCAACGGTAAACGCAACAGGCAGGTCCCAGGTTCCATCGGAACCCGGAACCTGCCCGTAGGGGACTCCCCCGAACCACCACCGACCGGCAGCGGATCGTCCACCGGCGGCTACCCCAGGTCACCGGGCGGGCGACCGCCCGAGGTCACCACTCAAGCTCAATCGATCTCGCTCGATCTCGTTCGCTCTCGCTCAACTCAATCGATCTCAGGCGGCGGCCTCACGCGGCCTCACGCGAGCCCGCAGCGGACACCCCCACCGCCCTCACGTGACGATGTTCACCAGCTTCGGCGCCCGCACGATCACCTTCCGGATCGGTGCCCCGGCCAGCGCCGCGACCACCTTCTCGTCGCCCAGGGCCACCTTCTCCAGCTCCTCCTCGGAGATGGTCGGCGGCACCTCCAGCCGGGCCTTGACCTTGCCCTTGATCTGGACGACACAGGTGACGGCCTCGTCGACGACGTACGCGGGGTCGGCGACGGGGAAGTCCTGGTGCACGACCGAATCGCCGTGCCCCAGCTTGCGCCACAGCTCCTCGGCGATGTGCGGGGCCAGCGGCGCGACCAGCAGGACCAGGAACTCGGCGACGGAGCGGGACACCGGGCCACCCACCTTGGTCAGGTGGTTGTTCAGCTCGGTGACCTTGGCGATCGCGGTGTTGAACCGCAGGCCCTCCAGGTCCTGGCGGACACCGTCGATGGCCTTGTGCAGCGCCCGCAGGGTGTCCTCTCCGGGCTCGGTGTCGACGACCGTCACCTCGCCGGTGGCCTCGTCGACGACGTTGCGCCACAGCCGCTGCAGCAGCCGGAACTGGCCGACCACCGCGCGCGTGTCCCACGGCCGGGAGACGTCCAGCGGGCCCATCGCCATCTCGTACAGGCGCAGCGTGTCGGCGCCGTACTCCTCGCAGATCGACTCGGGGGTCACCGCGTTCTTCAGGGACTTGCCCATCTTGCCCAGCAGGCGGCTGACCTTCTCGCCCTGGTAGTAGTAGGTGCCGTCGCGCTCCTCCACCTCGGCGGCCGGCACCGCGAAGCCACGGCTGTCGCGGTAGACGAAGGCCTGGATCATGCCCTGGTTGAACAGCTTGTGGAACGGCTCGGCCGACGAGACGTGCCCCAGGTCGAACAGGACCTTGGACCAGAAGCGCGCGTACAGCAGGTGCAGCACCGCGTGCTCGGCGCCGCCGACGTACAGGTCGACACCGCCGTGCGGCTGGCCCTCGCGCGGGCCCATCCAGTACCGCTCGATCTCCGGGTCGACCAGCTTCTCGGAGTTGTGCGGGTCCAGGTAGCGCAGCTCGTACCAGCAGGAACCGGCCCAGTTGGGCATGGTGTTGGTCTCACGCCGATAGCGCTTGGGACCGTCGCCCAGGTCCAGCGTGACGTTCACCCAGTCCGCGTTGCGCGACAGCGGTGTCTCGGGCTGGGTGTCGGCGTCGTCCGGGTCGAAGGTGCGGGGGCTGTAGTCCTCGACCTCGGGCAGCTCCAGCGGCAGCATCGACTCGGGCAGCGAGTGGGCGACGCCGTCCTCGTCGTAGACGATCGGGAAGGGCTCGCCCCAGTACCGCTGGCGGCTGAACAGCCAGTCGCGCAGCCGGAAGTTGACGGTGCCCTCGCCGATGCCGGACCGCTCCAGCCACTCGGTGACGCGCGCCTTGGCCTCGACGACGCCCAGGCCGTCCAGCGAGACGCCCTCACCGGTGGAGTTGACGATCTTCGCGTCGTACGACACGAAGGCCTCGTCCCACGTCGGGGTGTCGGTGCCGCGGCCGTCCGTGGGCTCGACCACGCAGACGATCGGCAGTTCGAAGGCGCGGGCGAAGGCGAAGTCGCGCGTGTCGTGCGCCGGGACGGCCATGATCGCGCCGGTGCCGTAGCCCATCAGGACGTAGTCGGCGATGAAGACCGGGATCCGCTCGCCGTTGACCGGGTTGGTGGCGAACGAGCCGGTGAAGACGCCGGTCTTGTCCTTGGCCTCGGCCTGCCGCTCGACGTCGGACTTGGAGGCGGCCTGCGCGCGGTAGGCGGCGACGGCCTCGGCGGGGGTCGCGTGACCACCGGTCCACACGTCGTGGGTGCCCTCGGGCCAGGCGTCCGGGGTGAACTTGTCGACCAGCGGGTGCTCGGGGGCCAGCACCATGTAGGTCGCGCCGAACAGAGTGTCGGGGCGGGTGGTGAAGACGGTGATGCGCTCGCCGTCGATCGGGAAGTCGACGCGGGCGCCCTCGGAGCGGCCGATCCAGTTGCGCTGCTGCAGCTTGATGGCCTCGGGCCAGTCCAGCTCGTTCAGGTCGTCCAGCAGACGGTCGGCGTACGCCGTGATCCGCATGTTCCACTGGCGCAGCTTGGCCTTGAAGACGGGGAAGTTGCCCCGCTCGGAGCGGCCGTCGGCGGTGACCTCCTCGTTGGCCAGCACGGTGCCCAGACCGGGGCACCAGTTGACGGGCGCGTCGGATGCGTACGCCAGGCGGTACTCGCCCAGGATGTCGGCGCGTTCACCGGCGCTCAGCGCGCTCCAGGAGCCGCCGCCGGGCAGCGCGCGTTCACCGGACTCGAACTGGGCGACCAGCTCGGCGATCGGGCGGGCCTTCCTCGCCTCGTCGTCGTACCAGGAGTTGAAGATCTGCAGGAAGATCCACTGGGTCCACTTGTAGTAGTCCGGGTCGATCGTGGCGAACGACCGGCGCTTGTCGTGGCCCAGACCCAGCCTGCGCAGCTGGGACTTCATGTTGTTGATGGCGGCCTCGGTGGTGACCCGGGGGTGCTCGCCGGTGGCCACGGCGTGCTGCTCGGCGGGCAGGCCGAAGGCGTCGAAGCCCAGGGTGTGCAGGACGTTGTGGCCGGTCATCCGCTGGTAGCGGGCGTAGACGTCGGTGGCGATGTAGCCCAGGGGGTGACCGACGTGCAGGCCCGTACCGGACGGGTACGGAAACATGTCCATGATGAACTTCTTGGGCCGCGCGGCCGACTCCGCGTCACCCGCCAGGTCGCCCGTGGGGTTCGGCGCCGCGTACGTGCCGTCGGCGTCCCAGAAGTCCTGCCAGCGTGCCTCGATGTCGGCCGCGACGGCGGCCGTGTAGCGGTGCGCGGCCACTTCGGCGGCAGCGGGGTTCGTCTCGCTCATGATCCTCAAAGCTCCATCGATCGTCTCTGCCAGCGGGCTGTTCGTCCAGGAAACGAAAAATCCCCTCACACAGGAGGGGACGCCGCGCTGATGCCGACCACGCCGTCAACGGCGGTCGGGACTGATCAGCGCGGCTCGCTAAGCAGAAGGCGTACGGCACGCATGTGATCAGGGTACCGCAGCCCCGATGGACACGGACCCGCCGTGTGTCGGCCACGAGATCCGGCCAAAAAAAGTTGAACTTTATTCAATTCTTACTTCGCGTAACAGCCACTATGGGACATCGCAGATGTGAGATTGGCCCTTGATAACAACGCAATAACTCAAACCGCGTACCGCCCGGTATTGGCACCACTTACAGTTCGACGACGGGACCGCTTTCCCGAACTGTTCGGAGTTGCCCCCATGAACCCTCGTCGCAGTAACAGCTCGCTGCCCCAGACAGGCCGCTCGGCCTACGGGACGGCCACGGCTGCCGCTCTGCTGCTGATACCCGTAAGTGTGCTGGTCGGAGGTGACGCGTACCGGGAGTTCCTCGACTTCGGAGCGGGCGTTCTCTCGCTCGTCTCGCTGACGCTCTCGGTGCTCTGGGGGCTCGTCGCCCAGGACCGGACCCTGCTCACGGTGCGTCAGCGCATCATCGGCCAGGCCGTCCACCGGACGACCGCCATCGCCTCGGTCGCGTTCCTCGTGCTGCACGTGTCGGTCAAGCTGGCACTGAACCACGTCTCCGCGATCGCCCTGTTCCCCTTCGCCCTCGGCGTGACAGGGTCGGGCGCGCTCATCGGGTTCGGCGCGACCGCCGGCACCATGATGATCTTCGTCGCCATCACCGGCGCGCTCCGCAGCAACTTCGCCTCCCCGGCGCCGGTCGCGGCACGCTGGCGCGCGATGCACATGATGGCCTACCCAGCCTGGTGTTTCGCGCTCGTGCACGGACTCTACGCGGGTCGCGAAGCCAAGCCGATCTTCGTGATCCTCTACTCCGCGGGCCTCATCGCGGTCGCCGCCGCGCTGCTGCTGCGTGCCGCGCCGCGCGAGGTCAAGCGCCAGGTGGTCGAGCGCCTCGCCGCCCTCCTGGGCACCGACGGCCAGCGGCCCCCCGAGGTCGACGAACTCGTGAAGTCCCGCTCGGCCCTGCAGGGCCTGGACGAGACCGGCGGACGCCGCGAGGGCGGCCGGCGCGACGGCGGACAGCGCGACGGCGGACAGCGCGACGGGATGCGGGACACCGGCCAGTTCCCGCTGCCCGGTTTCGGCGGCGGCCAGGGCAACCCCCCGCTGGGCGACCCCCTGGTCCCCCCGCAGCGCGCGGGTGCCTCGGCCGACAGCGGCCCCGGTTTCGCGGCCGCGTACCGCGCGGTGTCGATGACCCCGCGCGCCCAGGAACCCACGGCGCCCTATCTCACCCAGCAGCAGCCGCCGCTGGACATGCAGCCCACACAGGCCATGCCCCGCATGGACGACGGTTCGACCACGGGCAGCACCCGCTGGCCGGCCCCGTCCCCGCCGCCGGTCGGCGAGGCACCCCCGTCCGCGTACGACCCGATGCAGGACACCTTCGCCGGACAGCCGCTGGGCGGGCAGTCGTACCAGGGCGGCCAGGCGTATCCGGGCCAGACGTACCAGGGCGAGACGTACAACACCGGGGCCAACCCCGTGGTCCCCGAAACTTCCTACGGAACCGCTGAGACGAACGCCCCCTACGGCACGTACAACCCGAACGACACGTACAACAGCGGTCCCGCCACTGATGCGCTGTCCGGCTACGAGGACTACAACCAGCCGGGCTCAGGCGAACCCTGGAACGCGCCTTCCGGAGGATTTAAGTGAACGAGGCCCTTCCCGACGTCCCCGAAGTCCGAGTGGTGGGGCTCCCCCAGCTCACCTCGGGCTTCGACCTCGTCGAGAGACTCGACCTCCCCATGCACCTGAAGGTGCACGGTCCGCTCGAGCCGATGGGCGGCGAGCAGCTCGCCCAGCTGTCCGAGCGGATCAACCTGAAGGGCAGGGGCGGCGCGGGCTTCCCGTTCCACAAGAAACTCCGCTCGGTCGCCGAGTCGGCGATCAAGCGCGGCATCCGACCCGTCGTGGTCGTCAACGGCAGCGAGGACGAACCCGCCTGCCGCAAGGACACGGTGCTGATCAACCGTGCCCCGCACCTCATCCTGGACGGCGCCCTGCTGGTCGCGGAGGCCCTGGGCGCCCGCCAACTGGTCATCGGGGTGACACGTGAATCCACACAGCGCTCGATGGAGGCAGCCCTCTCCGAGCGCGGGCTGAGCAACCGGCGCGGCGCCGCCATCCGCGCGAGCGTGCAGCGCAACCCGGTCCGCATGGTCACCGGCGCCGCCGGCTCGCTGATCCGCTCCATCGACGGCGGGCCTCCGATCCCGCCCGGCCGCAAGACCAGCGCCTCCAAGAGCGGTGTCGGCGGCGCGCCGACGCTGCTGTCCAACGCGGAGACCTTCGCGCAGCTCGCCATCGGCGCCCGCATCGGCTCCGAGCGGTACGGCAACACCGGCCTGTACGACGAGCCGGGCACCGTCATGCTCACCGTCTCCGGCGCGGTCGCCCGCCCCATGGTGATCGAGGCGCCCACCGGCGTGCCGCTGCGCTACATCCTCCAGCTCGCCGGCGCGCCGCCGGTCCCGCAGGGCGTGCTGACCGGCGGCTACCACGGCAAATGGATCGACGCGGCGACCGTCAACGAGGCGGTCGTCTCGCGCAACTCGCTGGACGCGGTGGGCGGCGCGCTCGGCGCGGGCGCGATCCTGCCGATCAGCCAGGACACCTGCCCCCTCGGCGAGTCGCTCCAGGTCGCCAAGTGGCTCGCCGAGGAGAGCGCGGGCCAGTGCGGCCCCTGCTACCTCGGTCTGCCGGCCGCCGCGCGCGGCATGGAGGACATCCTCAACGGCGGCGGCCCGGCCGCCCTGGAGGCCCTCAAGCAGGTCGCGAAGAACGTCAAGCGGCGCGGCGCGTGCTCGCACCCGGACGGCTCCGCGATGTTCCTGGAATCGACCATCAAGGCGTTCACGGACGACCTCGCCGCGCACGTCCTGGGCAACGGCTGCGGCCGGCCCGTGGAGGGCGTGCTGCCGCTCTTCGAGGGCGGCCGTATGCCGACCGGCATCCCGGGCGGCGCGGGCCAGGAGGAGAGCGGCGCGAGCCGCCAGAAGATCTTCGTCGACTGGACGCTCTGCCGCGGCCACGGCCTGTGCGCCGACATCCTCCCCGAGGTCTTCCAGCTCGGCGCCGACGGCTTCCCCACCGTCGCCCAGGCCAAGGTCCCGCAGTACGCCGAGGCGAAGGCCCTGCGCGCGGTACGCCGCTGCCCCGCGCTCGCCCTGCGCATCGAGGAGGACAACCGTCCCTCCGCGCCCTCGCGGAACCTGCCGGTACTCTCCCAGGGCCGCGGCCGTCGGGCCCTGGGCAGCGGTCGCTGACACAACCGACGGACACACGGAGGAAGGGCGGGTCACCCCACACGGGATGACCCGCCCTTCCTCTCGCACCGTCGCCGCCAACAACGCGAAGACCCCGTCCACTTGGACGGGGTCTTTTCTGTGGAGCTAAGGAGAATTGAACTCCTGACCTCCTGCATGCCATGCAGGCGCTCTACCAACTGAGCTATAGCCCCTTGCGGTGTTGTCCGCCGGGTTTCCCTGGCGACGACGCCAACATTACCGGTCTCCCACGCGCACCACCAAATCGTTTCCGTCGGGCGCGAACTATGGACGATTCAGGGCGCTTTTGTCGGATTCCGGAGAGCGTACCGCTCAGCCTCCGTTCACGGTCTCGTCCCCCGACGGCTGCCACGAGGCCGCTGGGGCACCCGTGGCGGCCTGGGGACGACCGACGGCCAGGGACGGGCGCCGAGTTGACGCTCAGGCCGTCACGAACGAGTAGAAGCGTTTGAGCGTGCAGTGCTCTTCGAGGAGCCGGCCGTAGATCGGCTCCCCCTCCAGTTCGCGGTACGTCTCGATCGGGTCGCCTTTTATGATCAGCGCCCGGGCGCATTCCTCGCACCAGTACTGGTAGTCGGCGTTGACGGGCTCCATGTCGCGGACGATGGGGGTGCCGCTACCGCACCAGTCGCACTTCCTCCTGTGTGCACCCATCGATCAGCTCCAGCTGTGGCCGCAGGCCGTGCACACGTAGGAGATCCCTCCGTTGTCACCGAGGACTTGGGCAACGTGGAGCGAGCCGCAGGAAGGGCAGAGGAGGGTGGTCTTGCTCCGCATCACCACCGCTGCGGGAAGGTCGTCGACCCTCCCGCGGATGCTCGCAGGCATCGCTTCTCCCTCCCGTCCGGGCCGCGCCCCCTTCCGGCCGTTTGATTCTGCCACGGCCGGACCAATACGGTCAGCGACGCCTTCGTACCAGTCCCAGCACGAAGCGGGAAAGAAGGCCGTCCGCAGAGGTATACGCCTGCGGGGCCGCACCTGCTCAAGAAGGGACGCAGGTCACACACGAAAAATCCCGCTCCCTCACGGGAACGGGATCTTATGTACCGATCTGTGGAGCTAAGGAGAATTGAACTCCTGACCTCCTGCATGCCATGCAGGCGCTCTACCAACTGAGCTATAGCCCCTCGCACCACACGGACGGTGGTCGCTCGGTGTTTCGCCCCGCTCGGCGGGGCGAACAAGAAGAACTTTAGCCTGCGACCAGCCGGAAAGTGAAATCCGGGTCCCGAGCCGTGTGACCAGGCCTCTTGCGGGGCTCAGTCGTCGTCGCCGAGCACCGGCTCGGGGAGCGTGCCGGCGTTGTGCTCCAGGAGCCGCCAGCCGCGGGCGCCCTCGCCGAGGACGGACCAGCAGCAGTTGGAGAGGCCGCCCAGGCTCTCCCAGTGACGGGGCTCCAGACCGAGGAGGCGTCCGATGGTGGTACGGATGGTGCCGCCGTGGCTGACCACGACCAGGGTGCCGTTCTCCGGGAGCTTGTCGGCGTGCCGGAGCACCACGGGGGCCGCGCGGTCGGCGACCTCGGTCTCCAGCTCGCCGCCGCCCCTGCGGACCGGCTCGCCCCGCTTCCACGCGGCGTACTCCTCGCCGTGCCGGGCGATGATCTCGTCGTGCGTGAGGCCCTGCCAGACACCGGCGTAGGTCTCGCGCAGACCCTCGTCGTGGCTGACCTCCAGGGCGGTGAGCGCCGCCAGCTCGGCGGCGGTGTTCGCGGCGCGCGCGAGGTCGGAGGCGACGATCGCGTCGGGCTTGAGGGAGGCCAGCAGCCGGGCCGCGCGACGGGCCTGGCCGAGGCCCGTCGCGGTCAGCTCGACGTCCGTGGTGCCCTGGAAGCGGCGCTCCACGTTCCACGACGTCTGGCCGTGCCGCCACAGGATGAGGCGGCGGCCCCGGCCCTTGCGATCCGCGGAGTCGATGCCCGCAGTCACCGCAGCTCCCCGCCCAGCTCGGCCTCCTCCTCGGCGGCCCGCAGCTTGGCGTGCTCCTCGCCCTTGCCACGGGTGGCCTTGGCATCGGCGGGCAGCTCCAGCTCGGGGCAGTCCTTCCAGAGCCGCTCCAGGGCGTAGAAGACGCGCTCCTCGCTGTGCTGGACGTGCACGACGATGTCGACGTAGTCGAGCAGCACCCAGCGGGCCTCGCGGTCGCCCTCACGGCGGACCGGCTTGGCGCCGAGCTCCTTGTTCAGCCGCTCCTCGATCTCGTCGACGATCGACTTGACCTGGCGGTCGTTGGGCGCGGAGGCGAGCAGGAAGGCGTCCGTGATGGACAGCACGTCGCTGACGTCGTACGCGATGACGTCGTGCGCGAGCTTGTCGGCAGCCGCCTGCGCGGCGGTGTGGAGGAGCTCGAGGGAACGGTCGGTGGCGGTCACTGCACGGCTTTCGGTCGTCGGTCAGGAAACCCTCGCGGGTTACTGCAAGGATCTCACGGCCCACCGACACCGCCCCACGGGTTGACGGATCAGGCCCCGGAGCGGCGCCGAACGGCGGCTCCGGGGCCTGCTGTCGATCCCCCGGCGCGGTCAGCCCGTGGTGCCGGTCGTGCCCGTGGTCCCCGTGGCGCCGGTCGTGCCGGTCGTCCCCGTGGTCCCGGTGGTGTCCGTCGTCTCGTAGTTCTGGCCGAGGACGACGGAGACGTCGGCGTTGGACGTGGTCTCGCCCTTCTTGACGGCGCTGGTCGGCAGGCCGAGGGTCTTGGCGACCTCGATGGCGTCCTGCTTGCGGGCCGCGTCGGAGTAGGTGACCTGTGAGGTCGCCTGGGCGGTGGCGGTGGTGCCGGCGTCGAGGAACGTGTAGCCGCCGTTGAGGACGACGACGCGGGCCTGTTCGGTGGCGTCCTTCTCGCCGGTGGCGTTGCGGATGCCGACCCGGACGGCGTCCCCGGCGTCGGGGCTCTTCGCGGCGCCGCCGAGCAGGTTCTTGACCACACTGTCGGAGGCCTGGGCGCTGAGGGTGCCGTCCTGCTGGACGGGCAGCGACTCGGTCTCGTAGTCGCCGCCCTTGGCGTGGTCGGCGAGCTTGGCCAGGAAGGTGCCGAGGTCCTTGTCGCTGAGCGAGGGGTCGAGGATCTGGGCCAGCGTCTGCACGGTGACGGTGGCGGCCTGGGCGTCGGAGGACAGCTTGCGCAGCACGCCCTGCATCACCTGGCCGAACCGCTTCAGCTGCGCGTCCTGCGACTCGCCTGAGGCCCGGTAGGTGGCGTAGGCGACGGCCATCTTGCCGCTGAGGGTCTGGGCCTTGCCCTTGGTGACGAGGGGGGCCGCGCCCTTCTTCTTCGCCTCGGGGTCGGGCACGTCCGTGTTCGTGTCGACGTCGATGTTGCCGACGAGGCCGACGAGGTTGTTCAGGTAGGGGGTGTCGAGCCGCCAGGTGCCCTCGATGTCGGTGCCCAGGACGGTGTCGAGGGCGTCGCGGGTGCCGGAGGAGCCGTCGTCGTCGACGGACTTGGCGAGGGTGGTCGTGGTGCCGTCGTCGCCGGTGAGGGCGAGGGCGTTGGGGATCAGGACGGTGGCACCCCGCCCGGTGGTGGTGTTGTTCACGAGCAGCGCCGTGGAGGTGCCGCCCCCCTTGGTGTCGTGCAGGTGGACGACGATCACGTCCCGCTTCTGGGCGGCCGCCGAGGTGGTGGTGCCGGTCTGCTCGTCCGACGAGGCCCCGGGCAGCATGCCCGCCCACCACAGGTAGCCGACGCCGCCGACCGCGACCAGGGCCAGGACCACCACCAGGGCGACCATCCGGCTCTTGGCCCGCCGCTTGGCCTCCTCGCGGCGTTCGGTGCGGTTCTCGGTGAAGTTCAGCCAGTCGATGACGTCCTCGGAGTCGCCGTCGGGCTCCTCCACGAAGGCGAACTGCTCGGTGCGGTACTCCCGTTCCCCGGAGTCGCCCTCCGGGGAGACGTCGCCGGCGGGGTGCCCGCTCTCCCCGACGGCCGTCGACGGTGCCGACTGCTGCGGGATGTAGGCGTTCTGCTCCGTGACGGGGGCGGTCTGCTCCGTCACGGCGGCGTGCGGGCCGCCGACCGCCGTCTGCCCGTAGGAGTCGTACGGGGCGTAGGTCTGCGGGGTCTGCGGGGTCGGCCGACCGGTGTCATAGGCCGTGTCGTAACCCGTTCCGTATCCCTGCGGGTACTGCTGCTGGGCCTGGCCGGTCGCGTACGGGTCGTAGCCGTAGCCTTGGCCGTATCCCTGCTGCCCCTGGGCCTGCTGCGTCCCGTGCTGCTGGGTCCCGTAGGGGTCGTACGCCTGTTGTTGAGGCACCTGCTGAGCGGGCGCCTGTCGGTACACCGGCTGCCCGTACTCGTCGTAGCCGACGAGCTCGTAACTCTGGTCGCCGCCCCCGTAGCCGGCGTCGTATCGGTCGTTCACCGGTGCCCCTCTCGGCTCACTCGCCGCGGTACAGCTGCCGCTTGTCGATGTAGCGCACGACGCCGTCCGGCACCAGGTACCAGACGGGGTCGCCCTTGGCGACTCTCGCACGGCAGTCCGTGGAGGAGATGGCGAGCGCCGGGACCTCGACCAGCGAAACCCCGCCCGCGGGCAGGCCCGGGTCGGCCAGGGTGTGCCCCGGACGGGTGACCCCGATGAAGTGCGCGAGGGAGAACAGCTCCTCCGCGTCGCGCCAGGTGAGGATCTGGGCGAGCGCGTCGGCGCCGGTGATGAAGAAGAGGTCGGACTCGGGGTTGAGCTCGTGCAGTTCGCGCAGGGTGTCGATGGTGTAGGTGAGGCCCTTGCGGTCGATGTCGATGCGGCTCACCGAGAAGTGGGGGTTCTCGGCCGTGGCGATGACCGTCATCAGATAGCGGTCCTCGGCCGCCGAGACCGAGCGGTGGGACTTCTGCCAGGGCTGTCCGGTCGGCACGAAGACGACCTCGTCGAGACCGAACTGGGCGGCGACCTCCTGGGCCGCCACGAGGTGCCCGTGGTGGATCGGGTCGAACGTGCCGCCCATCACGCCGAGGCGGCGCCTACCGGGTTGCGACGGGCGGTTTCCCGGTGCGCCGGAGGCGCTGTCGGACCGGCCGTCCGTGGTGTCGTTCGCCTGGTCCGCCGCCTTGTTCGGCTCCGGACCGGTAGGCATGTCCTGCTCTCCCATGCGTGGAGAGCCTACCGGCCCGGTCGACGCGCACTGTTCGAACGTCCTTTTGCGCGGTTCAGCGATCGCGGTTGAAGCGGGTGGTGATCCACAGCAGCAGCATCAGGGCGACGAAGGCTCCGCCGCCGGTCAGGTAGGGGCTCAGGCTCTCGTGGTTGCCGCCGTGCTCCCCGCCGCCCTCGGCGGCGAGAGTGACCAAGTCGGCAGCGGTGCTGTGGAAGCTCATCGTCGGCGTGACCTATCCGGGTGTGGGATCGGGATAAAGACCCGCCCATCGTAAGCGGGGGGTCCGTCGGCGATCACGCCGACTCCGCCCAGGAGTGAACGGGGGCGCCGCCGGGCGCGTACTTCACGAACGAGCAACCGTTCACGTGCGCCGCACGTCCTTCCCGTCGGCGGGCGTCAGTCGTCCCGCTTGTAGCCCCGCAGCAGGAACCACGCCATCAGGACGGAGCCCAGGACCATCACGATCAGCACCACACGCAGCAGATTGCCCGCTCCCTGTTCCTTGGCGGCGACGTCCGCGGCCTCGGTGAGCCAGGCGGGCTCGGGCGGGTGCGGGAGATGTCCCATGGAGATCGCTCCTTACGGTTGATGCCCTGCCACGGTAACTCCGCCTAGGCTGGACCCCGCTTCGGGGGCAACATGGGCAAACAGAGCATGGGGGAAACATGCCGGACGACAGCCACGAGCAGAACGGGCACGAGAACGTGCCGAGCAGGCAGCGCAGGCGCTTCGAGGGGATCTCCTCCCGGGCGTACGAACACCCCGCGGACCGCTCGGCGCTGGTGGCGCTGCGCAAGCTCAGCGGCTTCGACACGGTGTTCAAGGCGCTCAGCGGTCTGCTGCCGGAGCGCAGCCTCAGGCTGCTGTTCCTGTCCGACTCCGTACGGGTCTCGGACCAGCAGTTCGCCCACCTCAACGACATGCTGCGGGACGCGTGCTACATCCTGGACCTGGAGAAGGTCCCGCCGATGTACGTGAACCAGGACCCGCAGCCGAACGCGATGTGCATCGGTCTGGACGAGCCGATCATCGTCGTGACCACCGGGCTCGTCGAACTGCTCGACGAGGAGGAGATGCGGGCCGTCATCGGTCACGAGGTGGGCCATGCGCTCTCCGGCCACTCGGTGTACCGGACGATACTGCTGTTCCTGACGAGCCTCGCGCTGAAGGTCGCCTGGATCCCGCTGGGCAATCTCGCGATCATGGCGATCGTGACCGCGCTGCGCGAGTGGTTCCGCAAGTCGGAGCTGTCCGCCGACCGCGCGGGCCTCCTGGTCGGCCAGGACCTCCAGGCCTCGATGCGCGGCCTGATGAAGATCGCGGGCGGCAACCACCTGCACGAGATGAACGTGGACGCGTTCCTCGCGCAGGCCGAGGAGTACGAGGCCGGGGGCGACCTGCGCGACTCCGTCCTCAAGATCCTCAACGTGCTGCCCCGCTCGCACCCCTTCACCACGGTCCGCGCGGCCGAGCTGAAGAAGTGGGCCGAGTCGCGTGACTTCCAGCGGATCATGGACGGGCACTACCCGCGGCGCAGCGAGGACAAGGACACCTCGGTGACCGACTCCTTCCGCGAGTCCGCCTCGCACTACACGAACAACGTGAAGAACTCCAAGGACCCGCTGATGAAGCTGGTCACCGACATCGCGGGCGGCGCGGGCGACCTCGGCAGCCGGGTGCGCCGCGGCTTCGGCGGCGGTGCGGCCACCGCCCAGGAAGACCGGCCCCGCGACGACGAGTAGATGACGAGTAGGTGGTCGGGTGCGGGTGGGGGC
>NZ_JARGEE010000218.1:0-15292 GCF_033794485.1 Streptomyces sp. MB09-02B | reverse complement strand
CTCCCTACGCGTACCGTCCCTGGCCCTCCTAGGCGTACCGCTCCACCACCCCGCTCACGTACGCCTCCAGTCGTGCCCCCAGCACCTCCGGCGTCAGATCCGTGCGCCCCAGCTCCCGCCAGGGCCCCGCCAGCTTCTCCGCGTCGGGCGCGTACGCGAGCGCGTCCAGCAGCAGCCAGTACGCGTGGTCCCGGTCCCGCGACAGCGGGCGTCCGCCCCGCGCCTCGTACCGCGCCCGGAACCCCGTCCCGTACGCGGCCCCGTACAGCAGCGCCACCGCTGTCGAGCAGTGCGCCACGTCCAGATCGGCGGGCCCCCACGAGGTCTCGACCCAGTCGACCACCCCGCCGATCCGCAGATCACCACGCGCGCCCGCGCCCGTGAACAGCACGTTCCCCGGATGGAAGTCCCGGTGCAGAAAACACCCCTCGTACGCGGGCGCCTCCCGCCGGATCACGTCCACGGCCCGTTCCCACAGGGGACCGCCGGCCGTGGTGACCCGCTCGGGCGAGGTCCAGGCCTGGTAGGTGCGAGGCCGTTCCTCCGGTACGACCGCGTGGATCCGGGCGAGCAGCCCGGCGAGCAGGTCCAGCCGGCTCTCCAGGTCCGCGTCCTCCGAGACCCGCACGGTCCCCGGCACCAGCGACATCAACAGCGAGGGGTGGTCGGCGAGTTCGGCCCTCGGGTCGACGGCGTGCAGGAGGGGCGCGGGTATGTCGTCGTGGCGGGCGAGCAGGGTGAGCATGTCGGCCTCGCGGCGCAACAGCCCCGGCGCGTGCAGCCGGAAGAACGGTTTCACGAACGACCGCAGGACCAGATCCGTACCGTCGTCGAGTTCCAGCCGACGCATCCGCGACGTCCAACCGCCGCGCAGATCGGTCGAGTTCCGCACGGAGCGGCCCGCGGGGAGCTGCTCGGCCACCCACGCGCGGGTCGCTGCCCACTCCTGATCGTCGAATGTCATGCGGCCAGCATCGCCGACGAGGAGCGGGCGTCTCCGACAAGAAGCCGGCGTTCCCGATAAATGGGATGCCCCCGCACCCGTCACACGAGCATCCTGGAAACGCGGAGCGAAGGCCCCCGGAGCGCCGGGCCCGTGCACGACGGGCACCACTTTCCGGCCCCGGGACCACTCTTCCCCGCACAGTCATCACCCACGCCACGCCCCGAGGAGTCCCGTCATGGGCACCTTGATCCTTTCGGCGACCGCGGTTCTGGTCGTCATGGGTTTCTCGAACCAGATCCTCTGGCTGGCCGCAGTCGCCCTGCTCTACCTGTACGTCCGCTACGGCCGCGCGGGGGGAGGCTCGGCGGCGTCCTCGTCGGGTCCCCCGGCGAGCAGCGGCTCGGCCCAGCCCGCCTCCTACCGCGCGTACCGCGATCGCCGTGACCAGCAGGCGAAGTGGGAGCGCCGCTACCGCCGCGAACGGCCTTTCGAGACCCGTCGGCAGGAGCGCGACAAGAGCAACAAGTAAGGGTGTCCCGGGGTCGAGGTCACAGCCCCGGGGCACCCCAGACCGGGAACCACCGGCTCAGCTCGGGTTCGACCCGCAGTTCGTCCCCGAGCACCGCCCGAACCCGTAGCTCCAGCCCGTTGTCGCGCCGCTGCCCGCCACCCGGCAGCAGCGCGAACGGATAGAACGTCCCGCGCTTGTAGAAATAGACGATCCCCAGCCGCACCCCGTCACGGTCACCCTCACCGACGCGCCCGCCTCCGTCCCCACTCCCGCCCGCACGGCGGAAACGGACGACCGAGCACAGCAGTTGAGGCCCGAACCCGCCGCCCTCCAAGGCGCTGTTGACCGCGTGCAGATCGCTCACCAGCGCGGGCAGGTCACCCGGGTCCCGCCGGGAGACCAGCCACGATTGACTTGCACCTCGGGCTGAAGCCCGAGGATTCTGGCCTTCCTCGACTGGTTGCCGTGCCACTACGCGGCACGGTTTCCGGTCGGGAATCCGTGGCTTCCTGTTTCTTCGCGCTGTGCCGGGATCACTCCCGGTCCTACCGGCACTCCGCAGGCCGATGCCGCCAGTCCGGCGGCCGTCTTCACGTTGATCGCGGCATTGACGTCCCGGTCGTGGACCGTGCCGCAGGCGCCACACGTCCACTCCCGCACGTTCAGGGGCTTGGGCCCGTCCACGGCGCCGCAGGTCGAGCAGGTCTGCGAGGTCGGGGTGAACCGGCCGATCGTGACCAGGGTGCGTCCGTACCGTTCCGCCTTGTACTTCAGCATGCTGGTGCACGCGGACCATCCGGCATCGTGCACCGCAACCGCAGGACGTGGTCGCTGAAAAGGTGACGGCCACGATCGAGCAACTCGCCCACCTCCGGGTCCCCGAGCCGCACCTCCGCCGACGGACGCCACCCCTGCACGGACTGCCCGGCCCAGGTCCGCAGTCTGTCGTCCGCGTCGTCCAGCAGCGCGACGGCCGCCCGCAGCCGTACGACGCCACCGCGCGCGTCCAGCAACCGGAAGGCGGCCACCCGCGCGTGCCGTGGCCGCTCGGCCCCGAGCCGTTCCGCCAGCCACTCCTCGGGCAGCCGCTCCGCCGCCGGCAACAGCGCGGCGGTCGCCTCGCGCACGACCCCGGGTTCGGGATCGTCGAGCAGGGGCCGCAGCAGCCGTACGTCGGACACGTCCAGCAGCCGCAGGGCCGCCACGGCACGGGCCCGTACGCCGGGCGCCGGATGGGCCAGCAGCGGCCGCAGCAGCCCTGCGTCCGCCCGTTCCCCGCACTCGGCGAGCCCGATGACGTTCCCCGGCCGCAACGCCGGGTCGTCCGCCGCCGCGCACCAGGCCCGGTACAGCGGCGCCGGATCGGTCCCGTACCGCCGTACGACATACCGCGCGCAGGCCCGTACCAGGGCGGACCGGTCGCCCAGGAACGCCACCGCATCCTCCGGCCGCCCGGCCCGCCGCAGCGCGGTGACCCCGGCGGAGCGGGCGCGGGGGTTGCGGGCGCCGAGGAGGGGTCCGAGCACGTCGTGGTACGACTTCGCCGGTACGGCGGCGGCCAGCGCGGCGTCCGCGCACAGGTCCTGGACGACGACGTCGCTGTCCAGGGCGGCGGCACGGGCGAGCCCGGCGGGGGAGAGGAGCCGTTCCTCGATCGCCAGCCGGTAGGCGAAGCGGCGGACGGCGGGGTCCTGGGCCGTGAACAGGGGCGCGAACCGGTCCAGCGGGGCTCGGCGGAGCACCCCGGTGAGCAGCCCGACGGCGAAGGCGCCCCGGTCGCGACGGCCGACGAGCAGGATCAGCGGGGCCAGGGTGACCGCCGCGCCCGCGTCGAGCGCCGCACGCAGCAGGGAGCGGGCACGCTCCCGCACCGGCCCGGCCCAGTCGGCGGCCCGGACGACGACCAGCGGCATCAGATCCGGGAACGCCGTGGCAGGCCGCAGCGCCGCCTCACGCACCCTGCCGTCGTGGTGGCACAGGGCGAGTGCGAGCCGCGCCTCGGTCGGTTCCGCCCGGCGGGCGAGGACGCCGAGCCAGGTGCGTCGGCCCTCCACCTCGTCCCGCGTCGGCAGCAGGTCCCGGCCGACCCAGCAGCGGGTGCCCGCGTCCAGGTCGAGCCAGGCGCCCGGGGCGGTGAAGTCGACCGAGTCCCGCAGCTCCCCGCCCCGCACGAGCCGCAGCGCGGCCTCGCCCCCGCCTCGGAGGTCCTCGCGCATGCCCACCCTCAGTACGAGGACCGATAGTTGACGTATCCGATCAGCGCGATCAGCCCCGCCACGCATCCGAACACGATCACCGTCGACACCCAGGACGACCGGCGCGGCTCCCTCGGCCCGGGATCGGCGCGGAAGGGCTGCGGTGCGGGCGGGTTCTCCTTCCAGCGGGCCGCGAGCATCCGCGCCCGCGCGGAGGGCTCCTTGTGCTCGGCACCGTCCGCCCACTTGATGTCGAACTCCCGCTCTTCGTCGTCCTGTTCGGGCATCCCCACGTCTCCCCGTCATTTCTCTCGAACAGCCGTGCCAGAACCATACGACGACGCCCCCGTCCCGAGAAACGGGAACGGGGGCGCCGCCGTGAAAGCGTACGGACTACGCGTCGATCACACGTCGAAGAAGTGATGCCCCGGTGCCGCGACCTCGGGTGCGGGTTTGCTCCTCCGCTCTAAACCAGCGCGGATGCTGTCGTTGTCTGTCGTCGCTGGCCACCCTTGGACGGCCCACAGACGGCCCAAGCCCAACGGTGCCGACCAGGGCTTGAGTTGCGCTGAACCACCACGGCGGACCGAGGGTCTTCGAGGGCGCCGCTCCCCAGGGGGTGGCTCCCTCGCCGTCGCGAGCCGGCCGTCGCGGAACAGCCGGCACTACGCGGTACGTTCGGTCGCTGACCCAATGACCCGTTCACCCGCTCACCCTCACTGACCGCCGATCGCTGCCCCTCAGTCGCACACCCGTCGGTACGGCTCGTCCGGTACGTACGTGTCCCACTCGCTCCTCGTCAGGTCCTCGTTCCCGGCGCGGGCGCAGACGTGGGCGATGGCGCGGGTGTGGTCGACGGGGTGGCGGTGGAGGGGGACGTGGCCGCCGCCGGCGTAGAGGGTGGCGTTGTCGGGGCTGAAGGCGAGGGAGGCGATGGGCTCGCGGGGGGAAGGGAGCGGGTCACCGAGGGGCTGTTGGGTGGTGGTGTCCCAGAGCTGGATCGTGCCGGCGTCGCCGCCGACGGCGAGGGTCTGGCCGTCGGGGCTGAAGGCGAGGGCGCTGACCGCCTCGGGGGTGTCGCCGAGCGGGGCCGGGAAGACGTTGCGCAGGACTCCGGCGCGGCGGCGCAGGGCACCGTCCCACAGGGCGACCCGGCCCGTGAGGTCGCCCGCCGCCACGCGGCTTCCGTCGGGGCTGAAGGCGATGGCGCTGGTGTGGTCGCCCTGGACGAGGTCCAGCGCGACGCTCCGATCGGTACTCCGGCGGTAGACGCGGTTGTCGCCGACGATCATTTCGGTGTCCGGGGAGAGGTTCAAGCGGGTGCCCGCCAGACCGGGCCCGGTGGCGACCTTCGTCCGGCGACGGTCGGCCGTGTCCCAGTGTTCGGCGCTCAGCTTGCCGGCGGCCGAGGTGCGGCCGGTGAAGAGGGTGCGGCCGTCGGGGGTGAGGGCGAGGGTGGTCACCGCCGTGCCGGACTCGGTCGTCGCCAGGTCCAGCGCGGTCTGTTCGCGGTCGCGGGTCAGGTCCCAGATGGTGAACCGCTGGGGAGCGGCCTGTAGGCCGGGTGCGGAGACGCCGTAGACGAACCTGCCGCCGTCGGGGCTGAACGCCATCTGCGGGACGGTGTCCCCAGGGTCGACCGGCTCCCCGACGCGGGAGCGGGACATGAGCGGGGGCGGGGGCGGCAGGGTGCGGACGAGGCGGCCGTCCTCGGTGTCGCGCAGTTGGAATTGGTAGCCGGCACCGGATCGTTCGGCGGTGGCGAACACCCGGCCGTCCGGGCTGAGCAGCGCGCCCATGGGCCGGTCGCGCCAGGCGGAGGTGACGGTCGTCACCAGGTCGAGGGTGTGGACCGTACTGCCTTCCAGGTAGCGCAGGACGGGCGAGCCGGGGTCCCAGGCGAGGTCGCCGTGGAGCTGCTGGTTGTGCAGGGGGTGGCGCAGGACGGGCGCGGCGGGGTCCGACAGCCGCCACACCCGAATCTCGTCGGCGGCACCGGCGGTCGCCAGGAACCTGCCGTCCCGGCTGAAGGAGGCGTACCGCACACCGGGGTCGCCGATCTCGGCGACCGGGCGTCCGGAGTTGATGTCCCACACCCGGACCCCGTCCTCGGAGACGGCGGCGAGCTGGGCGCCGGCGCCGAACACCAGCGCCGAGTCGGCATCGCAGACGCCCTGGGCCCCCTCCCATGAGCCCGGCAGCACACGTCCGGTGCCGATCTCCCGGACCTGCGGGGCCTTCCCGACGGGGCACACGGCCACCAGCCGGCCGTCGGCGCTCGGCACCACGTTCGTCGGACCGGCCTCCCGCGTCTCGAACAACACCTCGCCGCCCGCCACGGACCGCAGCCGTACGCGGCCGGGTCCGGAGCCGGAGCCGGAGCCTGAGTCAGCCCCGGAGCCGACGTCGGGTCCGGGGTCGGCCACGACATAACCCCAGCCGTCGGCGCCGAAGGCGAACGCGTGGTGGCCGGGCGGCAGTGGCTCGCCGTCGGTCCAGCGGGCGGCACGGGTGTCCCACAGACGTATACGGCCGTCAGTACCGGCGATTGCCAGGATCCGGGCGTCCGGGCCGGCCGCCTGGACCTCGCCCTCGGGGAGGCGGCCGGAGCCGGTGCTGCGGCGCGTGGCCAGGTTCCAGGTCTCCCAGGCGCGGTCGTCGACGCTGAGCAGGGTGCGGCCGGAGTCGGCGAGGAAGCGCTGGGAGCGGTACCCGGTCGCGGGGTCGCTGAAGGAGTCCAGTTCGGGCTGGGTGAGGGAACCGAGGAGAGCCCGGCGGGTCTCGGGCAGCGGGGCGATGCGCCAGGAAGCGGCGCCCAGTAGCAGGGCGGCCCGGGGGTCGGTGGTGCGCAGGCCGTCGGCCACCGCGGCGATGCGACGGGCGGTGTTCTGCGTGCGCTGTCGCCGGTTGTCGTCGTGCTCCCCCCAGGCGGCGAGGCCCGCGACCAACGCCACGGCGAGGACGGCCGAGAGCGCGCCGATCAGTGTCCGGGACCGGCGGGTGGAGCGGGCGGCGGCCCGGCGCTCCGCCTCACGGGCGTCGAACGCGGCGGTGAGGAAGTCCCGTTCGACCTCCGTGAGCGCGAAGTCACGGCGGTGGCCAGGGAAGACCTCCTCGGCGCGGGCCAGCCGGGTGCCCCGGTAGAGGGTGCCGGGGCAGCGGTCGTGTTCCAGCCAGGCGCGGGCGGCCTCGGTGAGCTGCCGGTGGTGGCGCAGCCGTTCGCGGTCCTGCTCGACCCAGCCGTACAGCCGGGGCCAGCAGCTGATCAGCGCCTCGTGGGCGAGACGTACGCCCTCCTCGTCTACGGTCAGGAGCCGGGCGCGGGCGAGCCGCTCCACCACCACGTGCACATCGGGGTGGGACCACTCCAGGAGTTCGGCCCGGGTCAGGGGGCGCCCGGTGTCGACGGTGCCCCGGCCCGGCTCGACCAGCCGCAGCAGCAGCTGCCGGGCGGCGGCGGCCTGCGACGCGGACAGCTGCCCGTACACCTCCTCGGCGCTCGCCGCGATCGCGCCGCCCAGCCCGCCGGCCGCCTCGTACGCGGCCGTCGTCAGCATGCGGCGCTTGCGGCGCCGCCAGGTCTCCAGCAGCGCGTGCGAGAGCATGGGCAGCGCGCCGGGCCGGTCGAGGACCTCCTCGACGACCGCCGCGGCCAGCGACCGTTCCACCAGGAGACCGACCGCCTGCGCGGGCCGCACCACCGCCTCGCGCAGTTCGTCCGCGTTCATCGGGCCGACCAGCAGCCCGGCGCGGCTCAGCGCGTTCGCCAGTTCCGCGTGTTCGCCGCAGCGGGCGTAGAAGTCGGCGCGTACGGCGATGATCACCCGCAGCCGGGAGCCGGGTTCCCGGGCGGTGAGCAGCAGGTCGATGAAGCGGGCCCGCTCCGCCTCGTCCCGGCAGAGGGCGAAGACCTCCTCGAACTGGTCCACCACCACCCAGCTCTCCGGCTCGTCCGCCGCCGGGGTCAGCAGGTGTTCATACGTCTCGGCCGGTCGGGCGCCCGGCGTGAACACCCGCAGCACCGCCGCGCCCTCCCGCCGCGCGATGCTCGCGCGCACCCGGGGGACGACCCCGGCGCGCAGCAGCGAGGACTTGCCGCTGCCGGAGGCGCCGAACACGGCGGCGAAGCGGTGCGCGGTCACCAGCTCGCACACCTCCGCCACCAACCGGTCGCGGCCGAAGAACAGCTCGTGGTCGTCCGGTTCGAAGCGGGCGAGGCCCCGGTACGGCGGCGGCGCGTCCTTCTCGTCGTCCACGGGAACCGCCGCGGCCGCCGCCTCGGCCTCCTTCCAGTACACCTCCCACTCGCCGGGGTCCCCGCCGCACGCCTTCACATACCCCTGGACGACCGCCAGCGAGGGCAGCCGCTCCCCGGCCGCCGCCTGGGACAGGGTCGTCGCCGAGAATCCGGCGTCCTCGGCCATCGCCCGGTACGAGGGGTTGCCGGCGGCTCCGCGCAACTCCCTCAACCGGTGGGCGAGCAGCTGGACGGGGCCGGCCGTCGGGTCAATGGCTCTTTCCGGACGCCCCATACGCCTACCCATTTCCGAACTATTACGAGATTTCCGACACTCACGGCATTTTTCGATACATCAGGTGAGCCGGGTCGGAGGAATCAACATACGTATCCCGCTGACCAGCCGGAACCCTGCGGCCGCAAAGTGTGGCGTTGATGACAGCGGCGGTACGTGCCGCCGAACAATCCGGAACCGTGGGCCGGATTTGATTGCCCTGGTGAAAGTAGGTGTCGATCAAATCTCCGCTTGTCAGTCTCTGTCCCGTCAAGCCGGATCAGCCGGCGTTCCCCGCCGCTGAGCAGCCTCTGCCCCGCAGAGCCGGATCACCGGCGTCCCCGCGCAGAGCAAGTGGAGAGAACCGCTGATGTCCCAAGCACTGAAGAGCAGGAAGTCCCGCCTCGGCCGCCTCGGGCGTTTCGCGCTCGTCGCGGCCAGCGCCGCCGCGCTGACCATCGGGCTGACCGGCAGCGCCCACGCCGGCGTACTGACCCCCCTGCCCGAGAGCACCACCACGTTCCAGAAGACCTTCCAGCCGGTCTTCGACTACGACACGGACAGCTGTCTCCCGGTCGCCGCCATCGACCAGTGGGGCAACCTCAACGGCGGCCTCGACGACAGCGGAGCCATCACCGGCCAGTGCCGCGACGGCCACCTGGGCAAGGCCAACACCTACTCGCGGGCCAAGTGCAACAACGGCTGGTGCGCGATCATCTACACGCTGTACTTCGAGAAGGACATGTCCTGCGCTGCATGCACCAGCACGTCGCACCGCCACGACTGGGAAGCCGCCGTGATCTGGATCCGGCAGGGCGCGAGCACGCCCTCGTACGCGTCCGTCTCCCACCACGGCGACTACACGACCAAGAACTGGAGCGATGTCCCGAGGGACGGGGCCCGTCTCAAGGTCGTCTACCACAAGGAGGGCCAAGTGCTTGACTGGGGGACCCACTCCTTCCGCTTCGCCGACTGGGGCGAGACCGCGGAGGCCTGGGGCGACGGCGGCTGGGACTTCCCGCGCCTGGTCACCTGGAACAGGTTCCCGGCCGGCTTCAACGGCGTGAACCTCCAGAGCCGGATGCAGAACGCCACCTGGGGCAACGCCAACTTCCCGCTGAAGGACGGCCGCTACAACAACGAGCTCAACGCGGCCAAGAACGGCCCCGCCGCCAACATCCCCTTCGACGTGTGGGCCGCCGGCTGACGGACACAGGAACGGACGCAGACAGGATCCGGCCCCGACGGCACCCCCCGCCGCCGGGGCAGGCCCCTTCCCTCACTCGGCCACCGTTGTCCCCTGGGGTCAGTGGCCTCCACCTTGCGGACGGTATCGATCAACTCTCGCGGTCCCCCGGCTCGAAGCGTCGCGAAGACTTCGGGCCACGTCGCCATGGCGTAGTCCGTCACGAGACAGGCCGCCCCGTCGGAGAGCAGGGCGGCGGCGCGTACTTCTTCGCTGGGAACGCTGCCAGTCAGCGCGTGTTCCACCGCTTCGCGGCTGGCGGCTGCGACCCAATATCCAGTCGCCGTGTGGAGGGTCGCTCTCTGTGCGCACACCAAGTTCCTCAGAGCCTCTTTGTGCCCCGCCGTACGGGTCTCGTGCCGAGCGACTTCGGCCTTCAACTCGGGGAGGATCTGATCCACCCGCAGGTCAGTGATCACGGAAAAGCCCCGAGGGCCGTCAAGCACGCTGGGGGAGTCTGCCAAGACCAGATGGTCTAGGTACTCTTCTCGCTGCCGCAAGATCGCAACCGTTGCCGAAAGTGTTCCGGGGTTGCCGAGGTCGCATTCAGGGTGCGGAGTCGCCACACCTTCGAGGGCGCGCGCCAGGCCAGCCGTAGTGAGGTTTCCGAGTCAGCAAGCGCGGCGACAAGCTGACTGCCGAGGTTCCTCACGTACCAAGGCACACCGTGTCGACATCCGGTGTCCAGGCCCGCCGTGCTGAGTCCAGTGATGTAGAGGAACGTCGCCTTCCCGTCCAGCCGGGCTCGCCGCACATGTCACCCGCCGGCCCCCTGTCGACGTCGCTCTGCCGTGGAAGACCCCGGACGGCCCGCCGGTCACAGCGCAATTGCTGTTCTACTCGCGGGAGCGTAAGGCGCTGAACAGGAACTACTTCAACATGTACCGGTGGAAGCCCGCCCTGATTGCTGGCGGCGGCATCCCGGAGCGGGCGCCGGGGAGCGGTTCAAACCGTCGCGTGAGCACGGCATGCACGCCTTACGGCACTACTACGCGTCCCACAGCAGGGACCGGGCGCGCCGGGCCATCGACTCGGTGTTCGGCAAGGGCGTGTCTCCCGGATCCTGAGCGCAAAAGGCCGCCGGCCGTGCCCTTCCCGGAGTGGGAAGAACACGGCCGACGGCCCACACACGGCCCAGGGGAGCGGAAACCCGCTCTGACCTGGGGCGATATCACACGTCGAAGTACAGCTCGAACTCGTGCGGGTGCGGGCGCAGCTGCAGCGGGGCGATCTCGTTGGCGCGCTTGTAGTCGATCCACGTCTCGATCAGGTCCGGCGTGAAGACGTCGCCCTGGAGGAGGAACTCGTGGTCGCGCTCCAGCGAGTCGAGGACGGCCGGGAGCGAGGTCGGGACCTGCGGGACGCCCGCGTGCTCCTCGGGGGCCAGCTCGTAGAGGTCCTTGTCGATCGGCTCGGCCGGCTCGATCTTGTTCTTGATGCCGTCGAGGCCCGCGAGGAGCAGGGCCGAGAAGGCGAGGTACGGGTTGCCGGAGGAGTCGGGCGCGCGGAACTCGACGCGCTTGGCCTTCGGGTTCGAACCCGTGATCGGGATACGCATGGCAGCGGAGCGGTTGCGCTGCGAGTAGACCAGGTTCACCGGGGCCTCGAAGCCCGGCACCAGGCGGTGGTACGAGTTCACCGTCGGGTTGGTGAAGGCCAGCAGCGACGGGGCGTGCTTGAGGATGCCGCCGATGTAGTAGCGGGCGGTGTCCGACAGGCCCGCGTAACCGGCCTCGTCGTAGAAGAGCGGGGAGCCGCCCGACCACAGCGACTGGTGGACGTGCATGCCCGAGCCGTTGTCACCGAAGATCGGCTTCGGCATGAAGGTCGCGGTCTTGCCGTTGCGCCAGGCCACGTTCTTCACGATGTACTTGAAGAGCTGGAGGTCGTCGGCCGCGGCGAGCAGCGTGTTGAACTTGTAGTTGATCTCGGCCTGGCCGGCGGTGCCCACCTCGTGGTGCTGGCGCTCGACCTGGAGGCCGGACTTGGCCAGCTCCAGGGAGATCTCCGCACGCAGGTCGGCGAAGTGGTCGACCGGCGGGGTCGGGAAGTAACCGCCCTTGTAGCGGACCTTGTAACCGCGGTTGTCCTCCAGCGCACCGGTGTTCCAGGCGCCCGCCTCGGAGTCGATGTGGTAGAAGGACTCGTTCTCCGAGGTCTTGAAGCGCACGCTGTCGAAGACGTAGAACTCGGCCTCGGGACCGAAGTACGCGGTGTCGGCGATACCGGTCGAGGCCAGGTACGCCTCGGCCTTCTTCGCCACGTTCCGCGGGTCACGGGAGTACTGCTCGCCCGTGATCGGGTCGTGGATGAAGAAGTTGATGTTGACCGTCTTGTCGCGGCGGAACGGGTCGACGCGCGCGGTGGACAGGTCGGCGCGGAGCGCCATGTCGGACTCGTGGATGGCCTGGAAGCCGCGGATCGAGGAGCCGTCGAACGCGAGCTCCTCGGCCGGGTCGAAGGCCTCGGCCGGGATCGTGAAGTGCTGCATCACACCCGGCAGGTCGCAGAAGCGGACGTCGACGAACTTGACGTCCTCGTCCGCGATGAACTTCTTGGCCTCGTCGGCGTTCTGGAACATCCAGCTCCTCCTACTCCCGACGTCTCCTGCCGGGGTGGTAGTTCGTTCGTGCGGCCAGTGCGGTGGCACACGCTGTTCTCGACACTAGGGACGGGTGATTTCTCGTACGTGACCCATTTGTTTCGCACAAGTTAACCGGACATCCCGCCCCGCACCCCACCTGTCCGTATGGCAGAACGGTCGCAGTACCGTGGTCGGGTGGACAAGAGGCAAGCAATCGGATCGTGGCTCTCCGGCCCCCGCGAAGCCGCGGAGGCGGCCGGAGTCGACTTCGGATACAGGGGAGAGCAGCTCGGTCTGCCGGAGGAGGGGTCCGGCTCCATCGCCCGCCCGGGCCGCCGTCTCGGCGCCCTCGCCGTCGACTGGGGTCTGTGCCTCTTGATCGCATACGGCCTGATCACCGACGGCTACGACCAGGTCACCAGCAACTGGGCCCTGCTCATCTTCTTCCTGCTGCACGTCCTCACCCTGGGCACGATCGGCTTCACCCCGGGTAAGCGCCTCTTCGGCCTCCGCGTCGTCGCCCAGGACACCGGCACGGTGAACCCCTGGCGCGCCGCCGTCCGCACGGCCCTGCTCTGCCTCGCCATCCCCGCCCTGGTCTGGGACCGCGACGGCCGCGGCCTGCACGACCGGCTGGCCCGCACGGTCGAGGTCAGGATCTGAGGCCTTCGCGCGCGTGCGACCACGCGTGCGACCCGTACGACGATGGGGGGCGCCCGGAACGGTCCGGGCGCCCCCCATCGTCGTACTCATGTCGTCAGCGGGCCTTCGGGCCGCCCTTCGGCATGCGCATGCCCTTGGGCATCGGGCCCTTGGGGAGCGGCATGTTGCTCATCAGGTCGCCCATGGCGCGCAGCCGGTCGTTGGTGGCGGTCACCTGGGGGCCGGAGAGGACGCGCGGCAGCTTGAGCATGGTCGTGCGGAGCTTCTTCAGCTCGGTCTGGCCCTCGCCCGTGCCCACGACCAGGTCGTGCACGGGGACGTCCGCCACGATGCGGGCCATCTTCCGCTTCTCGGCGGCCAGCAGGCTCTTCACCCGGTTCGGGTTGCCCTCGGCGACCAGGACGATGCCGGCCTTGCCGACGGCCCGGTGCACCACGTCCTGGCTGCGGTTCATCGCCACCGCGGGCGTCGTGGTCCAGCCACGGCCCACGTTGTCCAGGACCGCCGCCGCGGCACCCGGCTGGCCTTCCATCTGCCCGAACGCGGCCCGCTCGGCCCGCCGTCCGAACACGATCGCCGTCGCGAGGAAGGCGAGCAGGAGGCCCAGGATGCCGAGATAGATGGGGTGACCGATCAAGAAACCGATCGCGAGGAAGACACCGAAGGTGATGATTCCGACAGCCGCGAGTACAAGGCCGATCTTCTTGTCGGCCCTGCGGGTCATCTTGTACGTCAGAGCGATCTGCTTGAGTCGCCCGGGGTTCGCAGCGTCCGCTGCGGGTTCCTTCCTCGCCATGGCACGAAGTCTACGTGTCCGGGGAAGTGCGGACGACGGCGGTGCCGGTGGGGACCGGGGACCGGCGGCTGCGCTGGGGAAGCGGCGCCGGGCGGCGGCGGGGCCGGCGTGGTGCGGCGGCTGTCGTCAGGAGGTGCGCGAGCCGACGGCCGCCTCCAGGACGCGCTCGGTCTCGACGCGGTCCTTGGCGCGGCGGCGGTCCTCCAGGACCGAGGTCCAGGCGTTGCGGCGGGCGGTGCGCTGACCGCTGCTCATGAGCAGCGACTCGACGGCACGGAGTGCATCGGTGAACGACGGAATCGCTGTGGCGCGAACGGGCGCGGCCTGCATGGGAGGTCCCCCCTCGGGATGGCTGTCTGGCTAGGACCCTGTACCGGGCGTGAAACCAGGGTCACTGATTGGTGTTACCAGGGCGTGACCGGCTGGTCAAACGCCAGTGAAGCCTTGATACGCGGCTTTTAAACCTCGACGCGGCCCTGACACTGCCCTCATCTGCGAGGACGGTCAGGACCGCGGTCAATCGGCCATTACCGACGAGTAGCCTCTTGTGCTCAGATTCACACGAATCGGGTGGCACTCCGTGCCATTCGGCCTAGGGGTCGGGCGGGGTCACGCAGGGGGTCACAGAGGGGTCGCACAGGGCTCAGACGGCCTGCGAAGCGACGTAGGCGCCGCGCTTCTCGACGGCCATCTGGTAGAGGCGGCCGGCTCGGTACGAGGAGCGGACCAGCGGGCCGGACATCACGCCGGAGAAGCCGATCTCGTCGGCCTCCTGCTTCAGCTCGACGAACTCCTGCGGCTTGACCCAGCGCTCCACGGGGTGGTGTCGGACGCTCGGGCGCAGGTACTGCGTGATGGTCACCAGCTCGCAGCCCGCGTCGTGCAGCTGCTTGAGCGCCTCGCTGACCTCCTCGCGGGTCTCGCCCATGCCGAGGATCAGGTTCGACTTCGTGACCAGACCGTAGTCACGGGCCTCGGTGATGACCTTCAGGGAGCGCTCGTAGCGGAAACCGGGGCGGATGCGCTTGAAGATCCTCGGGACCGTCTCGACGTTGTGCGCGAAGACCTCGGGGCGGGAGGCGAAGACCTCCTCCAGCAGCTCCGGGACGGCGTTGAAGTCGGGAGCCAGCAGCTCGACCTTGGTCTGGCCGTCCGCGCGCTGTGCGGTCTGCTGGTGGATCTGGCGCACGGTCTCGGCGTACAGCCAGGCGCCGCCGTCCTCCAGGTCGTCGCGGGCGACGCCGGTGATGGTGGCGTAGTTCAGGTCCATGGTGACGACGGACTCGCCGACGCGGCGGGGCTCGTCGCGGTCGAGGGCCTCGGGCTTGCCGGTGTCGATCTGGCAGAAGTCGCAGCGCCGGGTGCACTGGTCGCCACCGATGAGGAAGGTGGCCTCGCGGTCCTCCCAGCACTCATAGATGTTGGGGCATCCGGCTTCCTGGCAGACGGTGTGGAGCCCCTCGCTCTTCACGAGCCCCTGCATCTTCGTGTACTCGGGGCCCATTTTCGCCCGGGTCTTGATCCACTCGGGCTTGCGCTCGATGGGGGTCTGGCTGTTCCGGACCTCCAGGCGCAGCATCTTGCGTCCGTCGGGTGCGACTGCGGACACATCGGCTCCCTGTGCATTCGATTCTTCGGCGTCCACCAGGGTACGCCCGTACGGTTCTCGGTCCCCGGGGTGGGCAACCTTCGGCTTCGGGGTGGCATTCCCCCGGCCCTCTTTTCGCCCCGGAAGGGCCGCAGGCCTCTTTTCAGGGGCGCGGGGAACCGCGCGACCAGCCCCCACCGGACGGACGGCTGGGGGGTCGAAGGGGCGCAGCCCCTGGGGATGGGACGGGAA
>NZ_JARGEE010000217.1:0-15508 GCF_033794485.1 Streptomyces sp. MB09-02B | reverse complement strand
CACCACCCCTTCCGCCTCCGAGGAGACACCGTGACCACCCCGCCGCCCGCACTGCTCATCGCCGGTCATGGCACCCGGGACGACGAAGCCGGGGCCGAGGCGTTCCGCGACTTACTGCGCGCGCTGGGACGCCGCCATCCCGGGCTGCCCGTCGGGGGCGGCTTCGCCGAGCCGTTCCGGCCGCCGCTGGGTGAGGCCGTGACCGCGCTGGTGGAGCACGGGGTACGGCGCTTCGCCGTGGTCCCGCTGGCCTGGGAGGCCGCCGGGCGGGCCGGGGCGGACGTGCGGGCGGTGCTGGACCGCGTGAGGGAGCGGCACCCGGAGGTGTCGTACGGGCACGGCCGTCCCCCGGGCCCGTCCCCGGTGCTGCTGAGCCTGCTGGAGCGGCGGGTGGAGGAGGCGCTGGGGTCTCCGTCGCCGCGGACCCCGGGCGACCGGGCCGAGGTGACCGTTCTGCTCGTCGGGTACGGATCCGCCGATCCCGAGGCCAACGCCGAGGTGCACAGGGCGGCCCGGCTGTTGTGGGAGGGGCGCGGGTACGCGGGTGTGGAGACGGCGTTCGTGTCGCCGGCGGCGCCGGACGTGCCCAGCGGTCTCGACCGGTGTGTGCGGCTGGGCGCGCGGCGGATCGTCGTCCTGCCGTACTTCCCGCTCGACGGCGGGCCGGCGGACCGGGTGCGGCAGCAGACCGAGGGCTGGGCTGCCGCGCGTCCGGAGATCGAGGTACGGTCGGCCGATGTCATCGGACCTGAGCCCGAGCTGCTCGATCTGATCGTGGAGCGGTACCGGGAGGCACTGGAGGGCGACCCGCACATGCACCGCGATTCCCACGACTCCTCCGTCCTCGACGGCACTCCGCCCGGCGGCACTCCGCCCGACGGCACTTCGCCCGACGGCACTCGGCCCGGCGGCGCTTCGTGCGGCGGCGGGAACAGCCCGGGGCTGCCGCGGCAGCCGCGCGCCCGCCCGGACGACGACGGGCACCACGGTCACGATCATCACCACTGGGGACACACACACTCCCATGCACACTGATTCCGGCTCCGGGAGCAGGCACGGCCTGCGGAACGGACATGACGACTCGCGGAACACGGGCCAGGGCCTGCCGGCCGCCGGTCATGATCTGCGGCATCACGGCGACTCCGAGGTGCGGGACGACGGGGCGAAGCTCATCGACCTCGCCGTGAACGTCCGGGCCGGCACCCCGCCCGCCTGGCTGCGGGAACGAATAGCCGGGTCGCTGACCGCGCTGGCCGCCTACCCCGACGGACGGGCCGCGCGGGCGGCGGTCGCGGCACGGCACGGGCTGCCGGCCGAGCGGGTCCTGCTCACGGCGGGCGCCGCCGAGGCCTTCGTGCTGCTCGCCCGCGCCCTGAAGGTCCGTCACCCGGTGGTCGTGCACCCGCAGTTCACCGAACCCGAGGCCGCGCTGCGGGACGCCGGGCACGCGGTGGACCGGGTGCTGCTGCGGGAGTCGGACGGCTTCCGGCTGGATCCGGCGCTCGTGCCGGAGGACGCGGACCTCGTGGTCGTGGGCAACCCGACCAATCCGACGTCGGTGCTGCACCCGGCGGAGACGCTCGCCCGGCTCGCCCGGCCGGGGCGGACGCTGGTGGTCGACGAGGCGTTCATGGACGCGGTGCCGGGTGAGCGCGAGGCGCTGGCCGGGCGGACGGACCTGCCCGGCCTCGTCGTGCTGCGCAGCCTCACCAAGACGTGGGGGCTGGCCGGGCTGCGGATCGGCTACGTCCTCGCCGCGCCCGGGACGATCGCCGAACTGGAACGCGCCCAGCCGCTGTGGCCGGTGTCGACGCCCGCCCTCGCGGCGGCCGAGGCGTGTGTCACGGACCGGGCGCTGGCGGAGGCCGCCGAGGCGGCGGCCCGCATCGTCGCCGACCGGGCCCATCTGGTCGCCGGGCTGCGGGAGTTCGCGCCCGACGGCCTGGTGGTGGCCGAGCCCGCCGAGGGCCCGTTCGTACTGATCCGGCTCCCCCGCGCGACCGCCGTACGACGGCATCTGCGCACTCTTGGCTTCGCCGTCCGGCGCGGTGACACCTTCCCGGGGCTGGACGACGCGTGGCTGCGCCTGGCGGTCCGGGACCGGACCACGGTCAACGGCTTCCTCCAGGCAGTGGACCGGGCGATGACACTGGCCGACCGCTGAGCGGAGGGGCTCAGCGGTCCGCCGGGGGACCGGCCCGGATGGTTCGGGTGTCACGGCGTCAGCCGAGGCCGGGTGAGCGGTGAGCCGTCGAGGGGTACACGGGTTCCCCGCTCTTGTCGCTTCGGCCGCTGTCCCTGAGGGAGCGTCAGTGGGGCCGCCCGTACGGCGTCTCGCCCTCGCGGACCGACGTACGGGTGCCGTCCGGGAAGCGGATGTGCACGTCTCCGTCGGCGTCGGCCCTCGCGCTCGCGCCGGTGTGCGGGGTGTGCGGGTCGCCGCTGAGCAGGACGAGGGTGACCAGGAGTGTTTCCCTCCCGCCGGGCGCCGTGCGTCCTTCGAGGACGGGCGTGGCCGAGTGGTGACCGTAGGCGTTCGTCCCGACGGCCCCCACGACGTTCCCGGGGCCGTCGCCCCAGCCGTGGAGACCCACGAGGGCGCTGGTCAGGCCGTCCGCGCGGCGGGCCAGCGCCCAGCCAGGCCCGGACGTGGCCTCGGGCGGCCCGGCGTCGTCGGCCACGGCCCAGCCCCCTTCGCGTACGGGCGTGCCGGCCGGGGCGTGGACGCGGTGCACCCGCACCTCCCAGGGGCCGTGCACCACACTGACCGTCTCGATGCCGTCGCCGTTCTCGCCGCCGTACCGGGACGCGGCGCGGCTGCCCTGGGCGCCCAGGGGTCGGATACGGCCTCGTGGGGAGGGCGTGCCGTCGGGTGCGAGCAGGGCCAGGTGGTTGTCGGGGCCCGCCTGGGGGCTCGTCGGGGTCTCCGGTGCCGTGGCGCTGGAGTAGGCGAGCCGGGCGTAGTGCGGGCTGTCGTCGGCGGTGGCGGGCGGGGGCGGTAACCGGTCGCTGCCGTGGTTGACGAGGCGTACGAGGCCGTCGGCGGCGGTGGTGTGCAGCAGCCAGTTGGGGCCGGGCAGGGCGAGCGTGGTGTCGGCGGTGTCGATCGGCGCGGGCTCCTCCGGCGCGGTCCACACGGGGTGGCTCTCGGGCAGGAGCAGGCCGAGGAAGGCCTTGCTCGCCCAGTACGGGGAGGCGGGGCCCGAGTAGCGCTGGGTGACGGGGAGGAAAGGCCGGTACCAGCCCAGGGTGAGCAGGCCCCGCTCGTCGGGCACACCCCGCTCCGCGAAGTGCCGAAGGGCACCGGAGGCGAGCCGGCGGGTGCGGCCCGGCGGCAGGGGCGTGGCGTCGGCGAGGACGCCCGCCCACAGCGGGGCGGTGGTCGCGAAACGGTAGGTGAGGGAGCGGCCCTGGTGGACCGGGCCCCCGTCGGCCCCGAAGAAGTGCTGGTGGGCGGCGAGGAACTCGCGCAGCCGCCCCCGGTGCCGGGCCACCGTCGCCGCGTCCGCCCGGGGACCGGCGATCCGCGCCCACAGCACCGGATACAGGTGCAGCGCCCAGCCGTTGTAGTAGTCGAACTTCCGCCCGTCGCCGTCGGTGTACCAGCCGCCGCCCCGGTACCATTCCTCCAGCCGGGCGAGCCCCGCGTCGATCTCGGCGCGGCTGTGCGGGGCCCCGACCGAGGCGAGGAACTCCTCGGTGATCACCTGGAAGAGCCGCCAGTTGGAGTCGTTGACGTCCGCGCCGACGAACCCGCCGAGCCAGTCGACGACCCGGGCGCGCACCCCGTCGTCGAGCCGGTCCCACAGCCACGGGCGCGTCTCGTGCAGGGCGATCGCGATCGACGCGGCCTCCACCATGGGCTGCGCCCGGTCGGTGATCGCCGGCCACCGCTCGTCACCGCCGGCGGGGTCGGTCCCGGCGGCGAGCCCGGCCGCGTACCGCTCGATCAGCGCGGGCCCGACCCTGCCCGCCGAGCCGGCGATCCGGAACGCGGCAAGGAGGAAGGACCGCGCGAATCCTTCGAGGCCGTCGGACACGGGACCGGAGTGACTGGCCCGCCCCGGCAGCCGGTAGTGGGCCAGCCCCGGCGAGGCGTAGGGGACCAGCCCGTCGAGCAGTCGGTCAGCGAGCGCCTCCCAGTGGGCGCGGGTCCAGCCGGTGAAGGGAGAGAGGAGGACATCGGCGGGCGGCAACGTCGAACTGCCGGCGAGAGACACGTGCGGCGCGGTCATACGGGGTCGAAACCTCCGGTGCGTTGTTCGGTCGGGGGCAAGGGCGACGCGCCCTGAGGGGGCGCGGGGAACTGCGCGACCAGCCACGAACAACCCGCACTGTCACGACGGCCCCCTCGACGGCCCCCTCGACGGCCCCCTCGGCGGAGCCATCGGCGGAGCCACCGGCGGAGCCACACTCCGCCGCACGACGATGTGCGTGCCCAGCACATGCCGCCCCCCTACCCCCCGCTCCGGATCCCGCAGAGCGATCCGCACCGCCGCCCGCCCCAGCTCCTCCGCCGGCGTCCGCACGGTGGTGAGCGGTGGATCGAAGTCCTCGGCCAGCGGGATGTCGTTGTACCCGACCACCGAGATGTCGTCGGGAACGCTCAGCCCGGCTTCGGCGATCGCGCGGAGCGCGCCCGCCGCGACCATGTCGTCCCCCGCGAACACGGCCGTGAACTCCCTTGTTTCCTTGAGCAGTTCGGCCATCGCCCGCAGCCCGGCCGGACGCCCCAGTCCGCAGTCGACGACCCGCGCGGCCTCGGGCGGCAGCCCGTGCTCCGCCAGCGCGGCCCGGTATCCCGCGACGCGGGCGTCGAGCGCCGTGTTGCCGGGCAGCCCGCCGAGGAAGACGATCCGGCGGTGCCCGGCGGACAGCAGATGCCCGGTGATCGCCCGCGCCCCGGCCTCGTTGTCGAACTCGACGACCAGCGCCGGGATCCCGGGATCGGGCGCCGGCCGCCCGCACAGCACCAGTCGGGCCCCGGAGGCGTCCAGGGCCTGCGCGTACTGGGCCACGCGCGAGCGGTACGCGTCGTCCTCGACGACCCCGCCGACCAGGATCACCAGCCGGGCCCCCTCCTCCCGCATCAGCCGGACGAAGTCCATCTCCCGCTGCGGGTCTCCCCCGGTCGCGCCCACCACGCACAGCCAGCCCCGGTCGGCGGCCTCGGCCTCCACGCCCTCGGCGACCTGGGCGTAGAAGGGGCTGGTGACCTGGCGGACGACGACGGCGGCCATCTTGCGGCCGCCGCCCACCAGGGCGCGGGCGTGCGCGTTGGCGACGTAGTCGAGGTCGCGGGCGGCGCGCAGGACGCGGGCCCGGGTGGCGGGGGGCACCGGATGGTTGCCGCTGAGGGCACGCGAGGCGGTGGCCGTCGACACCCCCGCCCGCACGGCGACCTCACGAATCGTGACCCGGCCCTTGACCGCCGGGTCCTTGGGCTCCGGCTCCTCGGGCGCCATGTCGTTCCCCATCCCCCGGGTCTCCTGTTCCGCTGTCGTCGGCCGCAGGCCGTCGCTCATGTGTTGGCCGCGTAGTCCTTCGCGAACTCCTCGGCCATTCTGTCGCCGCCCCGCTGCCGCCACTTCTTCACGGTCGCGTCCCATTCCGAGAGCGGGAGCCGCCCGGCGACGATGCCGGTGAGCGTGTCCTCGACGAGGGCCTTGAGCGTGGCGCCCTGGGAGTTCTTCGTGGCCGACTGGAGCCCGAAGGAGGCGTTGCGGATGGCGTGCGGTACGACCTTGCGCTGCCAGGTGTGCAGGGCCCGTACGGCGTCCGGCATGCCCGGCACGAACAGCACCTGCGGTCCTTCGGCGAGGTACTTCAGCGGCAGGTTGGTGTTGTTCTCGACCTCACCCAGCTTGCTGACCTGCGGGGAACCGTCCGCCCCTCGGGTGAAGTGGGTGCCCTCGACGCCGTAGTGGACGAGCTCCCACTCCTCGCTGCCGAACGGCGCGGCGAGGTAGTCGAGGATGCGCAGCAGCAGTTCGATCCGTTCCTTCTTCGCCTTCTTCAGCACGGTGTAGCCGAAGGAACGCCGGGCGGCGACGATCCCGCCGGGCTCACCGCCGACGCTGTACGGGAGGGCGGCCGCAGGGGTCAACTTGCCTTTGCTTTCCCGGTACTTGGGCAGGTATGCGCCGAAGCCGTCCTGCATCGAGCCGACCGTGCCGTTGTAGTAGAGCGTGGTCAGGTCGATCTGGGAGACGGAGGTGGCGTCGGGGTGGTACGAGCCGTCCTGGCGCAGCCGGGCCTGGAAGGCGACGGCCGCCTTGAAGCGCTCGTCGGCCCAGGCGGGTTCGAAGGTGCCGCCCTTGGTGACGGTCCACTCCATGGGCGCGTTGTGGGCCGCCGCGTGGACGGCGTTGCCGAAGAGGGAGCCGGCGGCGGCGCCGAGGGCGTAGGTGCGTCCGGCGGTGGCGCGCTTCGCGACGGCCGCGAAGTCGTCGGCGCTCCAGCCCTCCCGCATGCCCGCGTCGGTGAACATGCCCTGGTTGAGCCAGAGCGTGGAGCCGGGCAGCGGGCGTTCCAGCGGGATGCCGTAGAGGAGGCCGCCGATGCGGCCCATGTCCCGCCAGGCGTGGGTGGGGATGTTGGCGAGGTTCGGGTAGTCGGCGATCGCGTCGCCGGAGAGGTACGGCGTGAGGTCCTCGGCCCGGCGGCGGACGAACTCGGCCTCGCGGGGCAGGACGAAGCCGGAGAAGACGTTGATGATGTCGGGGAGGGTGTCGGGGTCACCGGCCATCACCGTCGCCATCTTCTTCTGGTAGTCGGCCTGGGGGACGATCGTGTACTCGATCCGCACGCCGAGGGCCTTCTCGACCGCCGCCCAGAACCGGTTGGCGGAAGCGGGCTTCGGGGGCGTGCCGAACGACACGGACATGACCTTGACCGTGGAGCCGTCGCCCGGGGTGCGGGAGACGGATCTGGCGAGGTCGGCGGGGTAGGTGGTGTAGCCCGCCTGGACGCCGGCGTCGGTGGGCGCGAGGTCCGGCTTCGGGCCACGCGCGGGGGTGTACGTCGGCCAGGGCGCGAGCTTCTTGCCCGCGTTGGAGACGTCGCTGTCGCCGGAGCTCGTGGAGCAGGCGGTCAGCACGCCGGGGACGGAGGCGGCGGCCAGGGAACCGAGCAGAGTACGTCGGGACATGCGGGGCATGGGTGAATCCCTCGTGTCGGCTGGAATCGGCGGGGGTCAGCTCTTGATGGCGCCGGTGAGCACGCCCTTGGTGAAGTACTTCTGGAGGAACGGGTAGACGAGCAGGATCGGGACGGTCGCGATCACCAGCACCGCCATCTGCACGGTCTGCGGCGCGGTGACCGTGCCCTCGCCGGTCGTCGCGTCGGTGAGCCCGGAACCGGCCACCACATAGGTGCGCAGGACCTGTTGGAGGGGCCAGTGGTCGCTCTCCAGGTACAGCGAGGCGTAGAACCAGGAGTTCCAGTACGCCACCGCGTAGAACAGTCCGACGACGGCGAGCGCGGCCTTGGACAGGGGCAGGACGACGGAGAACAGCACCCGCCAGTCCCCCGCGCCGTCGAGGCGCGCGGCCTCGTACAGCTCCTCGGGGATGCCCTGGAAGAAGCCGCGCAGCACGACGAGGTTGAAGACGTTGACGAGGACGGGCAGCACCAGGGAGGCGTAACTGTCCAGCAGGCCCAGCTCCTTGACCAGGAGGAAGCTCGGGATCATGCCGGGCGGGAAGAGGAAGGTGAACAGGATGAGCAGCAGGGCCGGCCGGCCGCCGAAGACCCCGGGGCGGGAGAGCGCGTAGGCGAGGGTGACGGTGCAGGCGAGGCTGAGCAGGGTGCCGACGACGGTCACGCCCGCGCTGACGCCGAGGGCGTGGGTGACGATGCCGCCGTCGAGGATGTCGCGGTAGGCGTCGAGGCTGGGTTCGGTCGGCCAGAGGACCCAGCCGCCGTTCGCCACGACCTCGTCGGTGGAGGCGAGGGAGGTCGAGACGATGACGAGGAACGGCACGCAGACCAGGAGGACGACGGTGGCCAGGGCCACGGCCTTGGCGGCCTGCGTCACCGGCTTCGGTTTCTCCAGCCAGCCGGGTCGCGTCTGGGCGCTCACTTGTAGACCCCCTGTTCGCCGAGGCGGTGGGCGACCTTGTTGGCGGCGTACACGAGCAGTGCGCCGATGACGCCCTTGAACAGGCCCGCGGCGGCGGCGAACCCGTAGTCGCCGCCGACGACGCCCTGGTAGTAGACGAAGGTGTCGATGATCTCGGCGGCCTCCGGGCCGACCGCGTCGCGCTGGAGCAGCATCTGCTCGAAGCCGACGGAGAGGATGTCGCCGAGCCGCATGATGAGCAGCAGCACGATCACCGGGCGAATGGCGGGCAGCGTGACGTGCCAGAACCGTCGCCAGGGGCCGGCCCCGTCGATCGCGGCGGCCTCGTACTGCTGCTCGTCGACCTGGGCGAGGGCGGCGAGGAAGATGATCGTGCCCCAGCCTGCGTCCTTCCAGATGACCTGGGCGACGGTGAGCGGCCGGAAGGCGTCCGGGTTGCCGATGATGTCGACGGTGCTCAACCCCATGCCGTCCAGGGAGGAGTTGAGCAGTCCGGTGTCGCCGAGCACCTGTTGGAACAGGGCGACGACGATCACCCAGGAGATGAAGTGCGGCAGGTACGCCACCGACTGCACGAAGCGACGGACGCTGCTGAAGGTGAGGCTGTGCAGGAGCAGGGCGAGGCCGAGCGGCACCGGGAAGTAGAAGACGAGCTGGAGGACGGCGATCCAGAGGGTGTTGAGGACGGCCGCCCAGAACGCCCCGTCCTCGAACATGCGCTGGAAGTTGCCCGCGCCGACCCAGGGGCTGGCCCAGATGCCGTCGAACGGCACGTACTCCTTGAACGCGATGAGGTTGCCGGCCAGGGCGCCGTAGTGGAACAGCAGGAAGTAGCCGAGGCCGGGCAGCATGAGCAGGAACAGTGCACGCGATTGGAAGCGTTTTCGGCTTGGTCGCACATCGTCCGCTCGATGAATGGTCGCGCTGTCCTCCTCTGCACCTGCACGTTCCCGTAGTAACGCGCCCACGGGTCCCCCTCACCTCTCGACGTCGGAGTGAGGGGAAGTTAAAACGTTTTCAGTGGACGGTCAACAGCCCTGACAAAGAAGGGTCGTTGACCCGATGACCGGATCCGGCCGTCCCGCCTCCACGGCTTCACACCGCCTCACCGATCCGTACAGGACTTCTCCGCACTGTTCGCAGTCCGGAATTCACCCCTTCATTTGACATGTCGTTGACACGGCTTTGGGGGGCCTTGGTAGACAGTTGCGCCCGGCGATTCCTGTGCGACCCCTGTGCTCACGGGGAACAAGGAGCCCTTCATGGCAGCCTTAGACCACACCCGCGTCCGTATCCGCCTCCGCCGCGTACGCCTCCGTCGTTTCCGCCTCCGCGCCGCCCTGGTCGGCACCGTGGCGACGGCCCTGATCATCGGCAGCGCACCGGCCACCCCCGCCGGAACCGGCGAGGCGAGACCCGCCGCCGCGGCCGAACCCGACACCAGCGACCCCCGCGAGGGCTGGAGACCGGCAAGCGAACTCGCCGCGGACGAGGACGACCCGGGCCTCCTCGATCGCCTCTTCGGTGACGACGAGGACGAGGACGAGATCGACCGGGGCGACGACCGGGAACCGCCCCGCATCGACCTGGACCGCTCCCGGGGCTCGTCCTCCCTGACCCACCGGGGCGTCACGGGCGAGGCCCGCGGCGTCCGTATCGCCGCGCCCCGGACCACGCACTCCACCGGCGCCGACCTCTCCTGGAGCGCGTACGAGGGCAAGGGCCTCAAGGAGTACGAGGTCCACCGGTCCACGAAGAAGGACTTCACTCCCACCGACGAGACCCTGGTGGCGCCCGTCGACCGCCGCACCCGGACTTTCGCCGACCGCACCGCGCCCCCGGCGCTCGCCGGGGCAGACAGGAGCGAAGGCAAGGGCAAGGGCAAGGGCAAGGGCAAGGGCAAGACCTACCACTACCGCGTAGTCGTCCGCACCCAGCAGGGCACGCTGCTGGCGGGCCCGGCGCGGGCGGTGGAGCTGCCCGCCGTCGGCCAGGTGGTCAAGGGCGACAAGCTGCTCGCCGCCCCCGAGGGCGAGACCTACTTCCTGCCGTACACGCCGGCGCGGATGATCCCCGGCGAGCAGGCCACCGTCGAGGCGACCCTCACCAACACCACGGACACGGTGTGGAAGAAGGGCGAGCGCGTCCTGTCGTACCGCTGGCACCTGGACGGCAAGGACATCACCAACCTCCTCAACAAGGACGCCACCCCGCTGCCGAAGGACGTCGCGCCCGGCGAGACCGTCACCTTCGACGCTGAACTCAAGGCCCCCGTCCTCGTCGACCCGCTCGACAAGCGGCTCACCTTCGGCCTGGAGTGGGACCTGCGGGAGAAGGCCACCGGCGACTGGCTGTCCGAGACGGACGGAGTGCCGCCCTCGAAGCACCAGGTCACCGCCGAGTACCCGACCTCAGACCAACTCGGCCTGGAGGACTTCCACTCCTACGCCGGCAAGAACACCGGCGCGGGCTCGGCGCTGATGAGCAACCTTCACGCGGGCAACGCGGTGTGGTCGTACAACGCCTTCTCGAACCCGTCGCTCGGCTTCTCGACCTTCCTGCGGCTGGCATACAACTCGCAGGACGCGTCCAGCACTCCGGCCGGTTTCGGCTGGTCGCTGCAGGCCTCCTCTCCGGCCCGGCTCGGCACGCCGCTGGACTTCCACCCGGCCGCGCTGCTGCCCAAGCAGATCACGCTGACCGACGGCGACGGCACCAGCCACGTCTTCAGCAAGAACAAGAAGGGCGAGTGGGACTCCCCCGCCGGCGTCCACTTCCGGGTCAAGCAGTTGGAGAAGGACTGTCTGCTCCATCCCCACCAGCGCGAGGCCTGGGAGTTCCTGCGCCCGGACCGGACCCGGTTCCTCTTCGACTGCCAGGGCTATCCGAGCGCCCAGGTGGACAAGAACGGCAACCGGATGGAGTTCACGTACGAGGAGCGGCTGCTCGGTCACCCGTCCAAGCTGCTGAAGTACGTCACCGACGCCGACGGCCGGCGGACGCTCACCATCGACTACTGGGAGAAAGGTGAGGCGTACTCGTACGTCGACAAGGACGGTGAGGTCAAGGAGGGCAAGCACCTCCTCAACCCGTTCATCATCGACAAGGTTCGGTCGGTCACCGACATCTCCGGGCGCCGGGTCGACTTCACCTTCACGGAGAAGGGGCTGCTGGCACGGCTGACGGACGGCGCGAACGCGGCCGAGGAGAAGCGCAAGGTCTTCAAGTTCCGGTACGGCAAGGAGTTCGACCACCCCGGCGTGAAGCTGGTCCAGGTCACCGACCCGCGCGGCAACTCCTCGAAGGTCGACTACGTCGGCCCGCACGACGACAAGGACCAGCTGCACCACCTCGGGTACACCAAGGCGGTCACGGACCGGCTCGGCGGTGTGACCACGTACCGCTACGAGGACCCCGACGGCCACGAGGGCAAGGGGACCGAGACGGTCGTCACCGACGCCGAGGGCAACCCCAGCACCCAGCGGATGGACGGCTACGGCCGTCCCGTGAAGCTCACCGACGCCAAGAAGCGGACCACGAAGCTGGGTTGGGACGCCGACAACAACGTCACACGCCTGGAGGAGAACAACGGCGCCGCCCGCACGTGGAAGTACGACCCCAAGACGGGCTATCCGCTGGAGAGCCGGGACGCGGAGTCGGTGAAGCACGACCGGCCCGCCGCCACGCTCACCTACGCGACCGGTGAGAACGGCTACATCGCCGACCTGGTGCGCCGGGTCTCCCCGGAGGGCCGTACCTGGCGGTTCGGCTACGACGCGCGCGGCAACATGACCTCGGTCACCGACCCGAAGGGCGTGGCGAGCGAGCCCGCGGACGACTACACCTCCACCAACGCCTACGACGCCCGGGGACGGCTCGTCTCCGCGACCGACGCGAACGAGCACACCACGAAGTTCGAGGACTACGACCCGTCCGGCTATCCGCGGGTGATCGTCGACGCCCTCGGCAACCGCACCCGGACGACGTACGACGTGCGCGGCAACGTCACCGAGGTCGAGGAGGCCGACGGGGCGACGACCACGCAGACGTACGACGTGTTCGCGCGCCCGCTGGAGAACCGCAGGCCGAAGGACCAGCAGGCGGGCGAGTTCATCGTCACGCCCGCGCCGAAGTACGACGTGAACGACAACACGCTCGTCTTCACCGCCCCCAACGGGGTGTCGAGCAGCAGCGAGTTCGACGCCGCCGACCAGCTGCTGAAGTCCAGCCAGCCAGGTGACGAGGAGGGCGCGCCCGCTCGGGTGTCGACCTTCACGTACGACAAGGTCGGCAACCAGCTCACCTCCACGGAACCGAAGGGCAACCTGACCGAGGAGCCCGGCGACTTCACCTCGACGACGCGGTACGACGAGGTCTACCAGCCGATCGAGGCGGTCAACGCGGCGGGCAGGCGCGCCTCGGCCGTCTACAACGACGTCGGTGACCTGGTGAAGGTCGTCGACGCCCGCAAGAACGAGACCGCCGACCCCGACGACTACACCACCAGGTTCCGCTACGACCTGGACCACCGGCTGCTGGAGACCACCGACGCGATCGGCAAGTCGACGACGAGCGCGTACGACTGGGACGGTCTGACCACCGCCACCACCGACGCGGACGGCAACCGCACCGAGCTGGTCGTCGACGCCCGCGGCGCCCTCGCCGAGGCGCGGGTCCCGCACGACGACGGCGTGGTGCGCAGGACCCGCTTCGAGTACGACGAGGTCGGCAACCAGACCCGGGTCGTCACCCCGCGCGGCATGGAGACCGAGGACCCGAAGGACTTCGCCTCCGAGACCGTCTACGACGAGCTGAACCGCGTCAAGGAGACCCTGAGCCCCTTCGACCCGGACGACGGCCGCTACAACACCCCCGACCGCACGACGTACGCGTACGACGCGCTGAGCCGGGTGAAGAAGGTCAGCGCCCCGCCGTCCGAAGGACAGAGCGTCCGCAACGAGACGGAGTACACCTACTTCGACACCGGCTTGGTCAGGACGTCGGTCGACGCCTTCGACATCAGGAACTCCTACCGGTACAACGACCTCGGCCAGCAGATCCAGAACACGCTGAGCAGCGCGGGCGACGCGGTCTCCCGCACCCTCGACTCCTCCTTCTATCCGAGCGGCGCCCTCAAGTCCCGCTCGGACGACGGCGTCCCGGTGGGCCTCCAGGTCGCCCTGGTCGACAACAGCGACGTCAACAACACGGCCCAGCAGGGCACATGGACGACGATCGCCCCGGAGGGCGTGTACGGCTACGACGCGCAGGAGCACGCGCCGGGTACCGGGGAGAACCGCTTCGTCTGGCAGCTGACGATCCCGCAGGCCGGCGACTACACGGTCTACGTCCGCCATCCGAAGGTCGACGGGGCGGCGAAGGACGCCTCGTACGAGATCAAGCACAAGGACGGCACCGGGACCAGGACCCTCGACCAGAGCGAACTCCCCGGTGAATGGCGCTCCCTGGGCAAGTACGCCTTCGCCGAGGACACCGGTCAGGCCATCACCCTCACCGACAAGGCGACCGGCACGGTGGTCGCGGACGCGGTGCGGCTGGTCCGCGACTACGAGGGCGACACCGACAACGAGCAGAAGGACTTCTCCTACCGCTACGACGCCAACGGCAACCAGATCGAGATCGTCGACAACAGCCCCGGCGTCGAGACCGACCGCTACACCCTGGCCTACGACGAGCTCAACCAGCTCACCGAGGTGGTGGAACGCGACGGGGACAGCGTCCGCGACACGACGGCCCTGACGTACGACGCCAACGGCAACACGCTGACGACCACCCACGACCTGACCTGGAGCAAGCTGGAGTACGACGAGCTGGACCGGGTCGAGCGCATCACCAACGCGGCCTCCCCGACGGCGGACGACCGCCAGGTGACCTCCGTGGAGTACACGGCCAGGGGCGAGCTGGCGCAGCAGACGAAGCCGAACGGCAACGTCCTGACCGTCGACTACTACCTCGACGGCGCCACGAAGAAGACCACGGAACGGCAGTCCGACGACACCCTCGTCGCCGAACACGCCCTGAAGTACAACGCCAACGGCCACAAGGTCGAGGACGTCCTGAAGCTGATGGACGCCGACGACCACGGCTCCACGATCGACAACACGTACGCGTACACGTACGACCCGCAGGACCGCATCGCGAAGGTCGCGAAGACCGGCGACGACGAGAAGACGGAGGAGTACCGGCACGACGCGGCCGGCAACGTGGTCCGGCAGACGGTCGACGACACGACCACCACCCATCGCTACGACCGCAACCGCCTCCTGACCTCCACGGCGGACGGCGCGTCGTCGACGTACAACTACGACCCGCTGGGCCGCCTCGACACCGTCTCCTTCGGCGGCGAGACGATCCAGAAGTACCGCTACGACGGCTTCGACCGCCCGGAGTCGATCACGTCGGGCGCCAGTGACGCGGCCCGGACGACCCGTCTGACGTACGACGCGTTCGACCGCACGGTGAAGGAGTCGGTCGGCAGCGGCGACGACGCGAAGACCACGCTCTTCACCTACCTGGGCATCACCTCGAACTCCCTGAGGGAGGAGGTGACGGACGAGGGCGTCACCTCCTTCCAGTACGCGTCCTGGGGCCAGAAGCTGACCCAGATCAAGGACGAGGAAGACGACGAGGGCGCCCCGGAGACCACGCAGTACCTCTACCACCCGCACGGTGACGTGGAGGCGCTGACCGACAAGGACGGCGACACCAAGACCACGTACGGCTACACGGCGTACGGCAAGAACGACACGGCCCAGTTCACGGGCGCGGACAAGCCGGGAGCGGGTGGCGAGGCCGCGGAGCCGTACAACTCGTATCGCTTCAACGCCAAGCGTTACGACACGGCGTCCGGCACGTACGACATGGGCTTCCGCACGTACGACCCGGGCCTGAACCGCTTCCTGACCCGTGACATGTACGGCGGGGCCCTCGCCGACATGGGCCTGACGATGGACCCGTACACCGGCAACCGCTACGCGTTCGCCGGCGGCAACCCGATCTCCTTCATCGAGATCGACGGCCATCTCTTCGGCCTCTCCTGGTCCGACATCGGTCACGCGGCCCTCGACGTGGTCGGCCTGATCCCGGTTGTGGGCGAGGCCGCCGACCTGGCCAACTGCGGCTGGTACGCGGCCGAGGGCGAGTACGTCGACGCGGCCCTGTCCTGCGCCTCGGCGATCCCGTTCGCGGGGTACGGGGCGACTGCGGCGAAGGCTGCGCGGTACGGCGACAAGGCGTTGGACGCCATCGACACGGCGGGCGACACGGCCCGCGCGGCGGACAACGTGGCGGATCTTCACAACCTACGCTGCCGACCAATCAACCTGAGTAGATCGATGTTGGTGTCGTAGAAACAAAAAAAAAAAAAAAAAACAAAAAGAGAAAAAGGACAAAGAGAAAAAAATA
>NZ_JARGEE010000216.1:0-15547 GCF_033794485.1 Streptomyces sp. MB09-02B | reverse complement strand
CCCAGGCACCCCGAAACCCCCCGGCACCCCCAGCGGAGCGCTACGGCATCTTGTCGCCCACCAACGCCAGGTTCTGGATCGCCGCCAACCCGTACAGCGCCGTCGCGTTGGTCGACACCCACGCCGCCTCACTGCCCGGCACGAGCGCCGTCGGCCCCTCGATCTTCTTGGTGGTCCAGTCGGTCGACTCCTTGTAGTCCCACGTGTCGGCGCTGTTGTAGAACTGCCGCCACGCGCGGGCCGCGAGCTTGTCGTCCTTCAACTGCACGGCCGCGTACGCGTCCTGGCGCGAATGGCCCTGGAAGAGCAGCAGTGTCCCGAAGTTGGAGCCGTAGCGGGCGGCCTGTTCCGCCTTCGTCGCGTTGAAGTAGCGGCAGTAGTCGAGCCAGGCCTCCTTGAACTTGGGCATCTCGATCTGGTCGAGGAGTTCTGCGCACATCTCGACCAGGCCGAACATCGCCGACAGGTGCGAGACGCCGACCACGGGCTTGTCCGCGACGGCGAACTTGCCGGTGTCCAGGTCGTACAGCCCGGTGCCCTGGACGAAACCGTTGGGCTGAGCCGCGATCGTCTCCATGGTCGACAGCACGCGGGCCTTGGCCTTCTCCCACTTGGGGCCGCGCCGCTCCCACTCGGTCAGCCACGCCGAGACCAGCCCGGACCAGTCGGTGCCGAAGCCGATCGACAGGGCGTTGCGGTCGGGTGTGTAGGGCTCGGTGCGGATCTTGCGGATGGGGTCGAGGACGAGGAACGTCTCGTCGGAGTCGACGTTGGCGTGCATGAGGTCGCCGACGCGTTCGTCGGCGGTGAGGAAGTAGTAGTAGCGGCGGTAGGTGGTGTTGGCGATCCGCTGCTGCTTGGCGCTGTCGGCGTAGTGCTGGACGCCGTGACGGGTGCCGAGGCCCGCCCACTTCCCGAGGTGGTAGACGTCGACCTCGCCGGTGTGGCGGGTCATGGCCTCGGCGAAGCGGAAGATGTCGGCGCGGCCGGAGCGCATGTACGCGAACCACAGCCACAGGTCGGGCGAGAGCTCGGAGTTGTCCCAGGCGTAGCCGCCGACGTCGTAGCACCACTGGTGACGACTGGGGTCGTAGCTGTGCATGATGTCGCCGTAGTCCCAGAAGCCGTACCACCGGCGCATCTCCACCTGGTCCTTGTAGTAGGTGAAGAGGAAGTCGAGGTGGTCCTCGATCTTCGCCTTGGCGGCGGTGGTCCGGTCGGGCTCGGAGAACAGCTTGCCGAAGACGCCCGCCTTGATGAGCTGCTTGGGCGGGGCGGCGAGCTGGGCGGGCGTGCGGACGGCCTCGACCTGCTTGGCCATGTCCTCGGCGCCGGGCGTGGACTCGTGTGCCCAGAAGAGCAGTTCGCTGGTGCGGGCGATGCCGTAGGGGGTGCCGAAGCCGGGCTCGTAGTCCTCGTAGGTGATGTTGAGGCCTTCGAGCTGCTCGGGGTAGGTGTCCTGGCCCATGCCGTCGTGGTAGAAGCGCAGGTCCATGGGCTGCGCCTCGGGCGACCAGAGCCAGAGGGTGACCTCGGCGGTGTCGGTCTGGGCGTCGCGGATGTCGAGCTGGGCGGGGAACTTCTCCCAGAAGTCCCGCAGGCCGAAGGCGAACCCGCCGGACGCGCCGCCGACGTAACCGAAGCCGCTCGCCCTGCGTCCGCCGCCGGCCGGGATCCAGCCGTGGCCCTTCTTGGTGCGCTTGCGGAGGGCGAAGCCGTCGGCGGACAGCTGCGAGAGCGTGTAGTCGCCCCACTCGGGGATGTACTGCAGGCGGGTGGTGACCCGCTGGTCCCACGTCGAGGGGTCGGGCAGCTTCTTGCCCTCGAACTGGGCGGTGCGCACGGCCGCGCCCGGGTCGCGGCGCAGGCCGGTGACGCCCTTGACCGCCTCGCGGAGCAGGCCGGTGCCCTCACCGCCGATACGGATGTGCCGGTCGTACGCGGCGTCGCGCATCGGGACCTTGAAGCGGACCCCGATGCCGCGGATGAAGTCGCCGCTGGCCTTGCCGGGCTCCTGGGTGCCGTCGAAGGTGATGGTGTGCACCATGCGGAAGGACTCGGCGCCCGCGTAGAAGTAGAGGCGGATCGAGAACGGCAGCCAGCTGCGGCTTCCCTTGCGGTGCTTGCCGTCGATGCGGACGACCGCGCGGACCGGGCCCGCCTGCTCGACCTCGGCCTCGTCGATGAAGCTCTCGAAGCGCTCGTACTTCTCGGCGCCCTGGTCGCCGTCCTCGATCTCGGGCTGGCGCAGCAGCACCAGCCGGCCGGTGTGGGCGATCTCGGTGGAGCCGCGCCGCACGGACTTCACGAGGGTGGAGCCGGACTTGCCGATCTTCGCGGTGATGACGCCGGTCGAGACGTCGATGGTGCCGCCGCTCTTGTCGACGGTGACCTTCTTCTCCGGCGCGGCGGGGCTGCCGGCGGCGAGGGTGAGCTTTCCGGAGCCGGCGCCCGCTCCGACCGCGTGCGCGGTCCACTTCACGGAGCCGTCGGGCCAGTAGCCGATCGGCCACGACTGCACCGGCACGGATGCGCCGTCCGCGTCCGTCAAAGAGAACGACTGTTCCTTCTCGTAGGCGCCCTTCGGCCACGGCACACCCACGGTCGAGCCGGGAGCGGCGCCGAGGCCGCCGTCCTCCAACCAGTCGAGGGTCACCGGGTCCGCCTCCGCGGCCTCGGCTCTGGGCGCGGCCTGCGCGTTCGAACTCCCTAGTGCCCAGCTGACCTGCGCTGCGGCTCCTGCGACGGCGGCCGCCTTGAGAAGGGACCTGCGGTCGATGGGGGACATGGCCTTTCCTTTCCGAACGGGAAGTCATGCGTGCGGGTAGTCAGGGGCATGGCAGAGGGAGGTGCGGCGCCCCGGAGGCTCCGACCTGGTGCGGTGCATCGCCGCTCGGTCAGCTACGGCGCCGGTACCGCTCCTCCACGGCGACGGCCGCCGCGGCGACGGCCCCGAGCACGGGGACCGCGAGCGGCGCGACGAACCAGGCGGAACAGGCCACCACGGCCAGTCCGCCGACGAGCAGAAAGGATCCGGCGGGGTCGAGCACGGTCCGCCGCCCGGCCGCGCCCAGCAGGGCCCGCCAGGTTGCTCCGGGCCGCCAGACCGCCGCCGCGCGGAGCCCGGCGACGGCGGCGCCGATCAGCGCGAGGACCCCGATCGCGCCGACCAGCGGCCCGCCCGGGATACCGGCGCGCACGGCCTGGACATCCACCCAGACCGCCGCGAGCGCCGCCCACCCGGCGAGCCCGACGAGCCAGCCCCCGCGCACCGCCGCCCGGAAGTCGGCCACGAACTCCCGCCAGCCGCCGCCCTCGTGGGTCGTACGGCGTCGCAGATGCCGGGAGCCCGCGGCGAACGCGGCGGGGTACGTCACCAGCGGCAGCGCGGCCAGCGCGATCCACACCCCCGTGAGCAGACACTCGGCGAACAGTGCGAACCGCTCGGCGAGCAGGGACTCCTCACGGGGTGCGGCCGCCTTCGCACGGTCGCGGGCAGTGGTACGGGGGCGGGTGCGGACGAGGGCCATGGTCGGTTCACCTCAGCCCTTCAGACCGGACGTGGCCATACCGTCGATCAGATAGCGCTGGAAGGCGAGGAAGAACGCGAGCACCGGCAGCAGCGCCACCAGCGACATCGCGATCATGCCGCCGTAGTTGGCGACGCCGTCCTGGTCCACGAACATCTTCAGACCCAGCGAGACCGTGTACTTGTCGGGCTCGTTCAGATAGATCAGCGGGCCCATGAAGTCGTTCCAGGAGTTGATGAACGTGAAGATCGCGCTGGTGATGAGCGCGGGCCGGCACAGCGGCAGCACGATCGACCAGTAGATCCGGAAGTGCCCGCAGCCGTCGAGCCGGGCGGCCTCGTCGAGCTCCTTGGGCAGGTTCCGCATGAACTGCACCATCAGGAAGACGAAGAAGGCCTCCGTGGCCAGGTATTTGGGCAGCAGCAGGGGGGTGTAGGTGTTGATCATGTCCATGTTGCGGAACAGCACGTACTGCGGGATCAGCAGGACGTGGTACGGCAACAGGAGCGTGCCGATCATCAGCGTGAAGAGCAGATTGCGGCCCGCGAACTTGATCTTCGAGAAGGCGTACGCGGTCAGCGAGCAGGACACCACGATCCCGAGCACCGAACCGAGCGCGAGCGTGAGCGAGTTGACGAAGAAGGTGGAGATCGGGATGTCGGCGATGCCGTCGGCGAGCCGCGCGTAGTTGCCGGTGATCGGGTCGCTCGGCAGTAGGTCCAGACTGCCGACGATGTCCTCGCTCTTCTTGAACGAGCCGCCGATGACCCAGATCACCGGATAGAGGATCACGGCGAGGATCGCGAGCGACCCGATGTGCCAGGCGAGGGAGCCAGGCAGCTTGCGCCGCAGGGCGCCCGCGCGCCTGGCCGGGGCCGGGGTGATCTCGGTGGCCTGTGCGCTCATCAGGCACCCTCCTCGTAGTGCACCCAGCGCTTCTGGGACCAGAACAGCACCGCCGTCACCAGGGCGACCGCGACCAGCAGCAGCCACGCCATGGCGGAGGCCAGACCCATCCGGCTGTTCTCGAAGCCCTGGACGTACAGATAACAGGTATAGACCATCGAACCGTCCGCGGGACCGCAGGCGTTGCCTCCGGCGCCGCCGCCGACGATGTACGCCGAGCTGAAGATCTGGAACGAGTGGATCGTCTCCAGCAGGACGTTGAAGAAGAGGACCGGCGAAATCATCGGCAGGGTGATGTTCCAGAACCGCCGCCACTTGCCCGCGCCGTCGACCTCGGCGGCCTCGTACAGCTCACGCGGCACCTGCTTGAGGCCGGCGAGGAAGATGACCATCGGAGCGCCGAACTGCCAGACCGTGAGGGCGACCAGGCTGTAAATGATCATTTCCGGGTCGCCGGTCCAGCCGCCGACGTCGATGCCGAAGATCTGCTGCGTCCGGTCGACGATCGCGTCGTCGGAGAAGATCGCCTTCCAGACGATGGCGATGGAGACGCTGGCCCCGATCAGCGAGGGCGCGTAGAAAGCCGCCCGGTAGAAGGCCTGCCCACGCCGCTTCTGGGCCAGGAGCAGCGCCACACCGAGGGCCAGCAGCAGCTTGAGCGGCGTGCCGACGACGACGTACCACAGCGTCACCCGCACCGAGTGACGCCAGCGCGGGTCGGCGAACATCTCGGAGAAGTTGTCCAGGCCGATCCACTTGGGCGCGTCGAACAGGTTGTAGTCGGTGAAGGCGAAGTAGAGCGAGGCAACCATCGGGCCCGCTGTAAGCAGCAGGAACCCGGCGATCCACGGGGACATGAAGAGATAGCCAGCCAGGTTCTCCCGGCGGCCCCGCCGCAGACGTGCGGCGGGGTTCGGAGCGTCGGCCGGACCGTGCCGCGGCTCGGAGCGCTGGTCCTTGGACAGGCCCTCCGTCGCAGGGGCGTGTGTCACGGTGGTTCCCATCAGGTGCCGAGAGCCGTCTTCGACTCGGTGAAGAACTGCTTGACGGCGTCGTCGACCGTGCGGGTGCCGAGACCCAGTTCCTCGGCGATGCGCAGGAAGGCGGCTTCGCAGATGTCGGCGCCGTTCGGGTGCGGAGTGATGGGCTCCAGGACGCCCGCCGCGACGAGGGACTCCTCGTACTCGGCGATCGCCTTGTTGACCGGGTCGGTCGGCTTGAACGCGTCGTACTGGGCCTGCGTCGCGGGCACTCCGCGGTCGTAGCCCATGATCTTGGCGACCTCGGGCTCGTGCACCATGAAGTCGATGAACTGCGCGACCTCCTTGGGGTGCTGCGTGCGCTTGGACGCGCTGAGCATGAGGGAGCCGAGGTACTGACCGGTCTTCTTGCCGTCAGTGGTCGGGATGGGCGCCAGACCGTATTCGCTCTTGCCCTCGGAGGTGTAGCGGACGGTGAAGTTGTCCCAGGTGAACTCGCCTGCGGCCAGCTCCGCGGCGACCGCGGACTTGGGCTTGATCTGCGCGACCTTCTTGGGGTCGGCGTAGAGCCCCTCCTTGATGCCTTTCTCGGCCTTCGACCACCAGGACTTCAGGTCCGCCTCGGTGAAGCCGAGCCCCTCCTCGGTGAAGAACGCCTTGCCGTTCTGGCGCAGGTAGAGGTCGTAGAGGTACATCACGCCGTACAGGCCGCTGTCGCCGGCGCGCCCCGCCTTGTCGCGGATCTTCTTCATCGCCGCGTCGAAGTCGTCCCAGGTCCACCCCTGCTCCGGCTTCACACCGGACTTGGTGTAGACGGGCTTGTCGATCACCAGGGCCATCGAGTTAGAACCGACCGGGACCCCGAGCAGCTTTCCGTCGACCTCGCCGAACTTCTCCAGGCCGGCTCTGAAGCCGTCGAGGGAGAGGTTGCCCGCCTCGACCTGTGGCTTGAGATCGAGCAGCACATTCTTGGCGTCATATTTCCGCAGGAAACCGATGGCATTCTGGAACACGTCCGGCGGATTTCCACCGGAGGCCTGGGTGTTGAACTTCTTCCAGAAGTCGAGGTACGGCTGAAAGTCCGTCTTCACCTTGATCTTCGGGTACTTCTTCTCGAAAAGCGCGATGCTCTTCTTGATGCGCTCGGCGCGGTCCTCGGCGCCCCACCAGGCGTAACGGATCGTCACCGTCCCGTCCCCCGCGCCACTGTCGCCGCCACAGGCCGTGGCCGTAGCCCCGAACCCCGCGACGGCCAGTGAGGCTCCGGCCGCCTTGAGGACCGTCCGCCTCTCAACGTTCCTGTTTTGCTGCATGGTTGAGCCTCCCCGCGACGCTGCGTCCCGCGCCATGAATCGTTTCAAGTAAGCGCTTGCTGGCACAAGGTACGGAGCCCCTCAGGAGACGTCAATGATTCGGACAGGAATTGATGGAAAGCGGAGTGGGCGACAGGCCCAGCGATGCGGCCCCGCAGGTGACGGCCGGTCAACTGAAAGCGCAGGTCGGCGAGTTGCGGTCGACCGGCCGAACACGAAGAGGGCTCGCGGGCGTCTGACGAACGAGATTGAAAGGAGTCAGTGGGACTCGGCCCCGCCGCCGCTCCCGATCCGCCCACGAAGCACCGCGGGCCGACCGAGCGGGAGGGCCGCACAGGGACGCAGAAGCACCGGATCCGGCCAGACACAGAGGCGCCGGAGGCGTCACCGCGGCCGCGTGCGGCCGCCGGAAGACCTGCCGCCGCACCCCGCCCTCCAGGAGAACGGAGGAGCCGGGCGGCACGCCGAGACGTCCCCCGGCCACCACCACGAAAAGCGGCCCGGTCCACGTTTCCGTGGACCGGGCCGCCATCATCCGGTGGGCGATACTGGGTTCGAACCAGTGACCTCTTCGGTGTGAACGAAGCGCTCTCCCACTGAGCTAATCGCCCGGATGCAGGAAGAACATTACCCCATGTCAGGGGGTGCCTCCGACCACGCCGGGAATCCCCGGCGTGGTCCCGGCGGGGCTCACTGGTTCTTGATGTTCCAGGGCATCGCGAAGCCGAACTTCCAGACGTAGAAACCGACGAGGCCGGCCACGATCACCAGGCCGATCGAGGTCAGAATGATGTTGCGGCGCCGCACCTTGGGGTCGAGGGCGCGCTGGGTTGCCTCGGTGACCTTCCGCTTGGTCCAGCGGAGCACCAGTTGGGCCCAGACGAACTCGGTCGCCCAGATCGCCATGCCGCCGAAGATCACGACCCAGCCGGGTCCGGGCAGCGGAAGCATGATCACACCCGCGATCACCACCGCCAGGCCGACGACGAAGATGGCCACCTGCCAGCTCAGGTGCAGCATCCGCCGCGCTCTGACGAATTCCGGCGCACGGGATCCGAGCGGCGCTTCGTCCTTGGCCACATCGGCCTCACTGTTCGCTACGTTGGTGTCACTCTTCGTTCCGTCGGCCGCGACGGCGGCCTCCCCAGGCCCGTAACTCCCCGTATCCATACGGCCAAACCCTACCGGAGAGAAACCCGTCACCGGAATGGTCGTACCGACAGAAGTCGGTCTCGGCCGGATGAGCTACCAAAAGCGACGCAAAACTCCCAGAGGGGTTTACAACGGCACCGTAGGTGGCATGTCGATTTCGCCGACGTGCGAATCCCCGAGCGCACACTGAGCGAAAGGCCTTGGCGCTTATGAACACCACGGTCAGCTGCGAGCTGCACCTGCGCCTCGTTGTGTCGAGCGAGTCCTCACTGCCCGTTCCAGCGGGACTGCGGTATGACACGGCCGATCCCTACGCCGTGCACGCCACCTTCCACACCGGAGCAGAGGAAACGGTCGAATGGGTGTTCGCCCGCGACCTCCTCGCCGAGGGCCTGCACCGGCCCACCGGCACCGGTGACGTCCGTGTCTGGCCGTCGCGCAGTCACGGTCAGGGCGTCGTGTGCATCGCCCTGAGCTCCCCGGAGGGCGAAGCCCTCCTCGAAGCCCCGGCGCGGGCCCTGGAGTCCTTCCTGAAGCGCACAGACGCCGCCGTGCCGCCCGGCACGGAACACCGGCACTTCGACCTCGATCAGGAGCTCTCGCACATCCTGGCGGAAAGCTAGGCGGCGAGGCCCACAGAGCTGCCCGGCGCCGTCCACTCGGGGAGACGGCTCGGGCCTGGACAACCGAATACGGCTTCAGGCCGACCAGGCGACGCCGCCGCGCGGACCTCCGCGCGGCGGCGTCGCCGTGCCGTGGCCGCGCGAACCGGGGCCGGGCACCAATCGGGCCCCTGACCCGTTTCGCTCGTACCAGGGCGCTCCAGGGGTGCCTCAGGACGGTCCACACCGGTCCGCCGCCTCGCCGAGCCATTACCATCGGCCAGCATCGGCGGGCGCCCGCCCGACCCTCGCAGGCCAGGGAGCGAAACGTGCTGATCACCCACGACACCCGGTGTTCCCTAGACGCCGTGGTCGATCTGGTGAACACCGCGCCGGAGAATGACACGGCGACCGACGGGCTCGCGACGGTCGCGGCGCTCGCCGACTTCGTACGAAAGCACGACATCAGCGAGGTCGGCGTGCTGTCGGAGTTCGACCTCGCGGCCGTGCGCAAGATCCGTGGCCGGTTCGCCGAGGTCTTCGCCGCCCCCGACGCGGCCGTGGCCGCGTCGGTCATCAACGAGCTGGTCGCCGCGGCGGGCACCACCCCCCGGCTCACCGATCACGACGGCTACGACTGGCATGTGCACTACTTCGCGCCCGGAGCGTCGCTGACCGACCACCTCTCCGCCGACTGCGGCATGGCGCTCGCCTTCTTCGTGGTCGCCGGTGAACAGGAGCGGCTGCGCCGCTGCGAGGCACCCGACTGCAGACGGGCCTTCGTGGATCTCTCCCGCAACCGCTCGCGCCGCTACTGCGACAGCCGCACCTGCGGAAACCGCCTGCACGTGGCCGCCTACCGGGCACGCCGCAAGGAGGCGGCGGGCTGAGCGGACCGCCGGCCTCGGACCGGGTGGCGCGTACGGGGGCTGACGGAGCCCTCGACGGGTGACGTCAGGGGCTCCGTTTACAGCTCACAGCATCAGCAGGTCGTGCAGTGACGCCATGAGCAGCAGGCAGCCGATCACCGCTAGGAAGATCATCAGCGGTGGCTGGGAGAGCGCGAAGAGACAACCTCGCCGCTCCTCGGGCGGGACGGCGGTGTCGCTCTGTGTTGTGTCCAGCATCTCGCCGCGATGATGACGCAGCGGAGACCCTCCGCGCGATCGACCAACCCGGAATGACGGAGTGTGCGCCCATAATCACAACGTACGGAGCGAACGTGATCACTTCGGCGCCGCTGCCCGACCTTCTGTGTCGTTTCAGTCCGCGCCCCCTCGCAGGGGTCGGAGGCCGTGCCGCCGCGATCAGATGCCGTGCTTCTTCAGGATCGCCTCGATGTCGCTGAAGTCGTCCGCTCCGGACGCACCGGAACCCGTCGGCCGACCCGCCGCTCGAGGTGTCGCCGCCGGACGGGCCGCAGGCGGCGTGCCCCGGCCCAGCGAGGGGGCCGAGGCCGTGGGGGCTATCGCCTCGGCGCGGGGGGCCGCGGCCTCCTTGCGCGCCTTGCCGGTGCCCCCGCGGCGCCGCTCCACGGCGCGGGTGGTCACGAACAGGAACCAGGCGGCCCCGAGCACACCGAAACCGGCCCACGCGGTCGGGCTGAACGCGGTGTCGGCCACCCACTCGACGACCCCGGTCATCACCAGACCGAGCGGGACGAGCGAGTAGGCGGCGATACGGGTCGCCCGGAGGAAACGCTTCCGATACGCCGTGATCGCGGCGATGCCCAGGCCTGCCACTGAGACGGCGGCACAGACTGTCTCGGCAATCATCCGGTCCTCCAGGCGGTGCTCGGTCGTGCGTTCGCGTTGCGTCCCTTCCATCCTGCACCGCCACGCGTCCGATATGCCATGGTCCGGGGAGACCTCAGGGAGATCTCCGGGTCGTCTCGGGGTCGGTGCCACACCCCGGCCCCGTCCGGCGCGGGCCCGGAAGCTGGGAGACTGATCCCATGACCGACTCCTCCCCCGTACCGCCCCCCGTCGTCCTGGACGTCTGGTGCGAACTCCAGTGTCCCGACTGCCGCGGCGCCCTCGACGACATCCGCGCGCTGCGGGCCCGCTACGGCGACCGGCTCGACGTACGGCTGCGGCACTTCCCGTTGGAGAAGCACAAGCACGCCTTCGCCGCCGCGCAGGCCGCCGAGGAGGCCGCGGAGCAGGGGCGGGCATGGCCGTACGTCGAGGCCGTGCTCGGCCGGGTCGAGGAGCTGGACCGGGCCGGGGAGCCGTTCCTTCTGGAGACGGCCCGTGAACTCGGCCTGGACGCCGAGGAGTTCGACACGGCGCTGATCGACGGCCGGCACATCCTGATGGTCGACGCCGACCAGGCCGAGGGCAAGGCGATCGGTGTGACCGGCACGCCCACGTACGTCATCGGTGGCGAGCGTCTCGACGGCGGCAAGAGCCAGGAGGGACTGCGCGAGCGCATCGAGGAGATCGCCGACCGACTGCTGGCCGAGAGCGCCTGACCCTCGTCGGCCGCCGATCGGGGCGCCTGAGATCCCCACCGTCCACAGCTGCCGGGCCGCGCACCCCACCGCAGCCGTCCGGGACCGGTGCGGCCCCGCGACGGTTCAGAGCAGCGGCTTGGAGAGGTGGTGGGCGGTCGTCTCGTAGCCGAGTGAGTCGTAGAGACACTCGGCCCTGAAGTTGCCGGCGAAGACATTGAGCGCGATGGCCGGTTTCCCCGCCGCCATCGCCTGGGCCTCGGCCAGCAGCATGAGCGTACGGCCGTGTCCTCGGCCCCGGTGGGCGGCGTCCGCCTCCACGTCGTACACGAAGGCCCTGTCGTCGTCGGTCAGCCACAGCCAGAGGGTGCCGACGCGCGTTCCCTCGTGCTCCAGCACGCTGCACAGGTTGTTCGCGGAGGCCACTCCCTGCGGGAGACAGCGCTCGTAGTCCAGGGCCGCCTTCGCGTACGCCTCCGCCTCCGGCATGCCGCGGGTGATCCAGTCCTGGGCGTAGCCCTCCAGCCCGGCTTCCTTCCACGGCCCGTACTCGGCCTCGGTCATGGGCCGGCCTCTGCTGCCCGCGGGCAGTTCGGGCGGGGTGCCGTCAAGGACCTTGCTCATGTTCCGGTTGCGCAGGACGTAGCCGAGTGTCTGTGCCAGCCGCAGGGCGGGTTCGGCGCCGACGGGCACGGACACCTCGATCCGCCGGCAGCCCCAGCCGCGGGCCACCTCCTCGGCGGCGAGGGCCGCCACGGTGGCCCGGCCGCGACGCCGGTCAGGTTCGTCGATCCGCAGGTCCAGGATCCGCGCGGCCGTGGACCCCGGGTCGGGGCGGGTGCCGAGGTGTATCTCGCCGACGGGACGGCTGTTGACACACACCTGGTAGCGACGCGAGCGCGTCCCGTCGGCGGCGTGCTGAAGCGGCTCGATGGGCCGCAGGGTGGTGGTCATCAGGGGTGTTCTACCCCCGCAGCGCGTGGAGTCTGCTGCATGTCCCCAACATTTGCGCGACCGCGTACGGGACCGCATGTACGGGGACGGCATGCGCGGAACCGCATGTACGGTCGGGTCACGGATCCAGGTCGTCCCCGGACCGCTCGTCGAAGACCCGCATCGCCTTGGCCGTCACCGGACCCGGGGCGGTCGGCAGCTCGCGGGCGTCGACGCGGTGCACCGCCTGCACGTCGCGCAGGCTCGACGTCAGGAACACCTCGTCGGCGCGGTCCAGGACGTCCAGCGGCAGGTCGGTCTCGCGGGCACCGGTCCACTCGACGACGAGGGCGCGGGTGATGCCCGCGAGGCAGCCGGAGGCGACCGGCGGGGTGTGCGGTTCCCCGTCGAGGACGACGAAGACGTTGGAGCCCGTACCCTCGCAGAGCTGTCCCACCGTGTTGGCGAACAGCGCCTCGGTGGCGCCCTGTTCGTGGGCGCGGGCGAGGGCGACGACGTTCTCGGCGTACGAGGTGGTCTTCAGGCCGGTGAGGGCGCCGCGCTCGTTACGGGTCCACGGGACGGTGATCGCGGCGGTGGAGTCGGCCCGCCGGGCGGTCTCGCCGAGGGCGACCACGAGGGTCGGGCCGTGGTCGCCGCGGTCGGAGCCGAGGGGGGAGAGACCGCCGGTGTAGGTGATGCGCAGCCGGCCGAGCGCGACCGGTTCGGCCTCCAGGACGGCGGAACAGGCGCGGCGCACCTCGTCGAGGTCGGGCTCGGGCAGACCGAGTCCGCGTGCCGAGAGGGCCAGCCGGTCGAGGTGGCGGGTCAGTGCGAACGGCCGGCCCCGGACCGCCTTCACGGTCTCGAAGACGCCGTCGCCCACGGTCAGTCCGTGGTCGAGGACGGAGACACGGGCGGAGTCGGTGTCCTGCAGTCCGCCGTCGAGCCAGATCTTCACGTAGGGGTCCTCCCACTCGCCTCGTACGTTCCTGACGCTACCGCGAGCAGCCGGGCGGCCTTCAGCTCGGTCTCGCGCCACTCCGCCTCGGGGTCCGACCCCCAGGTGATGCCCGCTCCGGTGCCGAAGCGCAGCTCGCCCGCTGCCCGGTCGATCCAGAAGGTGCGGATGCCGACGGCCAGCTCGGCCGTGCCCCGGTCGGCGTCGACCCAGCCGACTCCCCCGCAGTACGGGCCGCGCGGGGCGGTCTCCAGGGCGTCGATGATCCGCAGGGCGCTCGACTTGGGCGCCCCGGTGACGGAGCCGGGCGGGAAGGCGGCGGCGAGCAGTTCGGGCCAGCCGGCGTGCTCGCGCAGTTCGCCGCGCACCAACGACACCAGGTGTACCAGCCCCGGATGCTTCTCGACGGCGCAGAGGTCGGGAACGGTCACGGTACCGGTGGCGCAGACCTGCCCGATGTCGTTGCGGACGAGGTCGACGATCATCACGTTCTCGGCGTAGTCCTTCTCCAGGAGGTCCGCCTCGGTGGCTCCGGTGCCCTTGATCGGGCCGGACTCGACGACCCCGCCGTCGCGGCGCAGGAAGAGCTCGGGGGAGGCGGTGGCGATCTCGACGCCGTGCCCCGGGAGGAGAATCGTTCCTGCAAAGGGGGCCGGGTTGCCGCGGGCCAGCAACGCGGTCAGGGCGTCCACATCGGCCTCCGGCGCGACGGGGGCCGACAGGACCCGGCAGAGGTTCGCCTGGTACACCTCGCCGGCGGCGATGTGCTCGCGGATCCGGCGCACACCCGCCGTGTACGCGGCGCGGTCGAGCGAGGACGTCCAGTCGTCGACACGCGGCCCGTGCCACTCCCCCGGCACGGGGGCGGGCGAGGGCTCGCGGCGTACGTCACTGAAACGCGCGCACACCAGACCACCCTCGTAGTCCGCGCACACGGCCCAGAAGCCGGAGGAGTCCAGGGCGGCGGCGTCGCTGGTCACATCGGTGAGACCGGTGGCCACGAGGTCGCCGAAGCGAGCGAGCGGAGGGAGGTCGGGCACGCAGTCGAGTCTAGGACGGGTGCCCCGGGGGTGGGCCCGACCGGGTCCCGGACTGGACGTACCGCAGCACGCTGCACAAACGCGTTTTTGTACTGGCACCGGAATCCGCTAGAGTTCAACTCGTCGCCGGGACGCGGAAGCGAAACGGAAACGACAAGCGGACGTAGCTCAGTTGGTAGAGCGCAACCTTGCCAAGGTTGAGGTCGCCAGTTCGAACCTGGTCGTCCGCTCGCAGGAACGTGGGGGATCTTCCCGACCCCCGCACTCCTGGTGGAGTGGCCGAGAGGCGAGGCAACGGCCTGCAAAGCCGTCTACACGGGTTCAAATCCCGTCTCCACCTCCAAGGACGATTAGCTCAGCGGGAGAGCGCTTCCCTGACACGGAAGAGGTCACTGGTTCAATCCCAGTATCGTCCACTGAGGCCTGAGGGCTTCTGGAGCCGTACGGCTTCACCCCGCGCGATTAGCTCAGCGGGAGAGCGCTTCCCTGACACGGAAGAGGTCACTGGTTCAATCCCAGTATCGCGCACGCAAGATCCACAGCCCCGGCTGTGATCCCGAGGACGATTAGCTCAGCGGGAGAGCGCTTCCCTGACACGGAAGAGGTCACTGGTTCAATCCCAGTATCGTCCACACACACCGAGCCCCTGGCCGTCTCATACGGCCGGGGGCTTCGTCGTGCGGGCGAAGGGCGCCGGAGCGCCCCACCCGTCTCAGCTGGAGAACAGCATGTGGCCGAAGCCACGGTTGTGGTGACCCCCGTGGTGTCCGCCGTGGTGCCCACCATGGTGACCGCCGTGCGGGGCGCCCCAGGCCGGGGCGTTGTGACCGCCACCCGCCGGGTACTGCGGGGCGGCCGGCGGCGGGGGCACGCCCGGGCCACCGGCCCACTGGCCCTCCAGGCGGGTCAGGGCCTCCAGCTCGCCGTAGTCGAGGAAGATCCCGCGGCAGCCGCTGCACTGCTCGATCTGTACGCCACTGCGGTTGTAGGTGTGCATCGGCGCATGGCACTTCGGACACTGCATGTGCATGGTTCGGCTCAACTCCTCGCCGTTCGGTCCTGCTTCGCGTTACGCCAGGACAGACACTGTCCGGCTGCGGTCGGTTGCACCCTACTTCGGGAAAGGCCCCACCAACTCCGGCGGGATGCTTCCCATTCGGTCACATGCGTCCACAACGGACCGCTGCGCGTCGTCGAGGGGGCGGCCTGCGGGGACGGACTTCGCGATCGCCAGGGCCGCGGTCTGCACGGTCAGTGCGCGGGCCGGTACGTCCAGTAGGGGCCAGGGGTCGCCTTGTGCGGGGACCGCGGGGCCGCCGGCCTCTTGGTAGGCGGTGAGGAAGCGGGTCCAGTCGTCCGGGTGCAGGAGGCCGCAGGCGTACCAGGCAGCCGGGCGGGCGAGGTCCCAGGCGGGGACGCCCACGCCCAGGTCGTCGACGTCGATGAGACGCCAGGGGCCGGTGGTCGCGGGGTGGCGGACCAGTTGGCCGAGGTGCAGGTCGCCGTGGCAGAGGGTGGCCGTGTCCGGCATGGGGGCCTCGGACCTGGCCCAGGCGGGGAGGGTGTGCCAGGCACGGAGTATCGATGGCATGGCGGGGTGGCGGGGTGCCGCGGCTTCGAGGCGGGCGATGGCCTGGGCGGCCTTCGCCGGGCCGCGCATGGGTGGCAGGCCCGGCGA
>NZ_JARGEE010000215.1:0-15573 GCF_033794485.1 Streptomyces sp. MB09-02B | reverse complement strand
GTGGGGGCGTCGGCGCGGGTAGGGAGGCGGGGAGTTGCAGTGGGACGCGACGAGAGGCGTTCGCTGCGGTCCTGAGCAGTGCTCCGCCCACCTCCGCCACGCTCGCGGCGACGCTCGTGCACGAGCTTCAGCATGCCAAGCTGGCAGCCCTGGGGGAGATGGTGACACTCCATCACGAGGGGTCGGAGGAACGTTACTTCGCTCCGTGGCGCCCTGATCCCAGACCGTATGACGGTTTACTGCAAGGCGTTTACAGTCATGCGGCGCTGGCTGACTTCTTTCAGCGGTGCGCGCTGGCGCGCCACGTGTCGCCGACACAGAAGGAGGCTGCCTGGCGCGAGCATGCCAGGTATCAGGCGCAGGTGAGGATGGCGTTGCCGGTGATCGCGTCGGGAGATCTCACGGCGGCCGGACGAGCGGTGGTGGAAGGTCTGCTCGAAAAGTGTGAACACATGACTGCCGACCCCCCGCCGGGTCGAATTTGGGCCAGCGCCGAAGACGACGCGCGGGGGAGGCTGGAGCGGTGGATGAACACCTATGCGGACTCCACCCGGACTCCAGGTGGACCCTGAATGCGTCGAGTGGGGCGTGTCGTAGGGTTATCTGAACTTCCATCGCGTCATCCTGGTCGCCGAAATGCGTACGAAAGGCGCAAGTTAGGTGTTCTGCTGGTGGTGCCGACTTTTATGTACGAGGCAGCCCCGCTGACGGCGTGAAAGCGACCGTTGTCGTTGTCGTTCCTGGCTTGCGTCTCTAAACTCGCGCGGAGCGGAGACGCTCTGCGGGGGAGGACGTTTCATGCCGGAAGGCCGTGCACCGGCTGGGTCGGCCGACAGGCATGTTGAGCAACCCATCACCATCAGTTTCGCGGGTTACAACCGTGCCTGGGCGGCCTGGATCGAAGACCGGCTGGAGCGGCGGGGACGCCGTGTCATCACTCAGCGCTGGGACGTCCCGCCGGACAGGTCGCTGACGGAACTCCTGCAGGACCTCAAGCTTGCTCCCGGGCCGATCCTGATCGTCCTCAGCGAGTGGTACTTCCAGTTGGGAGTCCGTTCGTACGACGAGTGGAACGCCGCCCTTCGTGAAGTCGTCGTCCCCGACCGCGACAGGTTCGCGGCGGTTCTGGTCACCAACGCCTCGTTGCCCACGGCGACCACCGTGCTGGCTGCCGCGGACCTGAACAACTCCGGTGCCGACGAGGCCGAACGGCGCCTGCTCGACCGGCTCGACATGCTGGGGCAGCCCCTGTCGCGGCCCGCCCATGCCCGGCGCGGCCCGCGATACCCGATGGCCACGCCGGAGGTCTGGAGCGGCGGGGTCCCCAGGCGCAACACCCGCTTTACAGGGCGTGAAGCTCTACTGAACGACACCTACAGCCTGCTGCAGAACGCCGAGCCGGGGGCGGCGGTCGTGACCTTCCACGGTATGCCCGGGGTGGGGAAGACGCAGCTGGCCGCAGAGTATGTCTACCGGTTCCGTCTTGAGTACGACGTCGTCTGGTGGGCCAGCGCCGAGACGCGGGCCGTCTGTCGGCGGCATCTGGCGGAACTGGCTCCCAAGCTCGGCCTCTCGACCGGCGCTGACTACGGCGAGCGATTGCGGGCCGTCAGAGACTCGTTGCGGCGTGGCCAACCGCATGCCCACTGGCTGTTGATCCTGGACGGCGCGGACGAGCCGGAGCAGATCTCTGACCTCGTGCCGACCGGGCCCGGTCACGTCCTCATCACCTCCCGCAATCCACGGTGGCGGGACCACAACAGTCAGACGTTGGAGGTACCTGTCTACTCGCGGTCCGAGTCGGTGGCCTTCATCGGACGGCGGGCGCCACGCCTGAGCCGGGACGAAGCGCACCAACTGGCCGAGGCGCTGGAGGACCTGCCGCTGCTCCTGGACCAGACGGCCGGCTGGCTCAACGACTCGGAGATGTCGGTGGCCGAGTACGTGCGGCTTTTGGAGCACGGCCCCGACCACACCGCCGGGAGGGCTTCTCCAGACTTTCCGGCGCCGTTCCGGAATGCCTGGTCGATACTCCTCGACAAGCTGCGTGAGACCGTCCCCGAATCCGTCGACCTGTTGCGTCTGTGCACCTTCTTCGCGCCGGGCCTGATCCCTGTGCGGCTGTTGCGAGAGGTGCCTACTCACGGATTTCCGTCTCGAATCGCCGAGTTCCTCGAAGATTCGGAACGATGGACCGCGGCGATCGACCAGTTGCAGCGTTACTCCGTCATTCCTCAGGCGTTCACGGAAACGGAAGAGGACGAGACAGTTCCCTCCGGTGAGCCCTTCTACCTCCATCGAATGGTGCACCAGATCGTGCGGGAGCAGATGTCCGACGAGGACCGCCGTGAACTTGTCGATGTAGCGCGGCGGGCGCTGGCGGCCAATCCCGTTAATCCCGAGGACAGGTCGCAGTATGCGAGGTATGAGCGGCTGGTGCCGCACCTCAAGCACGCGGACGTCCTGCAGAGCCGCGACGCCGGGGTGCAGCGACTGGTGTTGGACAGCCTCCGGTACATGTACCACTCAGGGGAGTACGGAGCGGGCATCAAGCTGGGTAAAAGGGCCATGGAGGCATGGCGCGAGCTTTTCGGTGAGAATCACGCACGTATCTGGGATCTCACGCACCACTATGCGAACCACCTGCGAGCCGTGGGTGATTATCGTGGCTCGGAAGCCATCAACCGGGTTGCCGTCGATTATCTGCGGGATCATCGGCCTTCTGGTTCCCTCGACTATCTGAGGGCTGTCAGCGGGCTCGCAGCCGACCTGCGAGCTCTAGCCCGTTATGGCGAGGCGTTGCAACTTGGCGAGTGGCACGTCGCGATGTGTCAGGAGCATCTGAGTGAGGGTTCGCTTACGACTCGTCGTGCTCTCAACAATCACGCCGTGACGCTTCGACTGCTTGGGCGTTACGAAGAGGCGCTCAGTGTCGACGGGCGTGTCACGGACGATCTCCGTCGTTTGGTTGCTCCCAGCAGTTTGGACGCGCTGTGGTCTCAGCTGGGGCGGGCCGTGGACCTGCGGCTGGTCGGCCGATACGCCGAAGCCGAGTCCTTGCTTCGGGATCATGCTGCCGAGTGCAGAAGGGTCTTGGGGGAACGGGACCGGATCACTCTGATTTCCGAATACAACTTGGCATTGTGTCTCCGGCGTGGTGGAAGTTCTGCGGCGGGAATGATGCTGGCCGACGTGCGCGAGCGTGGTGAACGAGTTCTGGGGGAGACGCATCCTCACACTCTGGGTTTCATCAGTACGCACAGCTGCTGGGGGCGAGAGTACGGAAGTATCGATGAAGCCCGGGCCGACAGCGAAGCGGTAGTCGCGCGATACGAAGCGATGCTTCCTGAAGGGCATCCCTTTATTGCGGGAACCCGTTCAAATCACGCTCTGATCCTGCGCGAAGTGGGCGAGCATGGTCACGCCCGAGCCTTGGCGGAGCAATCCTTGATCGATATGACAAGGGTCGTCGGTGAACGCCATCCCTGGACACTCGGCTGTGCAATCAATGCCGCTACCGTACGCAATCGCATGGGTGATCTTGAATCGGCTGCCGAACTCAGCGATGGCACAGTGCGGCGTGCGACCGAGTTCCTCGGTCGCACCCACCCCCTCACGCTCTCGGCGCGAGTGGCTCTGGCGGACGATCTACGAGTACTGAGAAAGCTCCAACAGGCTGAGAAGATCGAGAACGAGGCACTGTCGGACCTGGCGCAGACCCTTGGTCGTGATCACGCGCATACGGTCTCGGCACGTTCCCGTAGGCGCCCGTACTGGGATTTTGATCCTCTCTACACATAACGAGAGTAATCGTCGGGCTGTGGGCATAACTGGCGATATCTCGGGGAATGACCCAGACCGCACCCTCTACGACCGCACGCAACACACAAGTTGACCAGGGGGACGTGTGGCGATTTTGGTGGGGCCCGTTCCGGCGGGTGCGGACGGGCCGATCCCGATCCATGTCGAAATCGAACCGGTGACTGACGTGCCCGACGGGCTCGACGCGGTCTACGGTGACGAGAGGACCAGGGGGAGGGCCACCCAACGCGTGGTGCAGAGCGCCCGCGACGCCTACACCGACGGGCTCGATCTCGCTCGACGCTGTGCCGCCCAGGCCGTACGGCGGTTCGGTGACCTCGGTGAGGAGATGAGGCCGGACGAGATCGAGATGCAGTTGGCCATCAAGGTCGACGCGGGAGTGGCGGCCCTGGTCACCAGCAAGGCCGAGGCGCAGTTGCAGATCACGTTCCGCTGGCGGACCGACGGGAGACCGGAGACTCCGCCTCCGGACGAGGACAGCGCACAGCCGGACGAATCAGGGGGAGACGGCTCGTGAGCCAGGTGACGGAGAACGTGCCCATCCTTCCCTACAGCCGGGTCGTGGCCCAGGACGATCTCAAACTGGCCCTGGAACTCAACCACGTCGTGCCCCGCATAGGCGGCGTGTTGATGGCCGGCGTACGAGGCACCGCGAAATCCACCCTCGTACGGGCCTTCGCCCTCATGGTGCACACGGAACTGCCCGTCACCCTGCCCATCAACGCCACGGATGACCGGGTGGTCGGAGGCTGGCAGTTGGAGGCGTTGATGCGGGGCGAGGCCCGCCCGCAGCCGGGGCTTTTGGAGGAGGCCGCCGAGAAAGGGCTGTTGTACGTCGACGAGGTGAACCTCCTCGACGATCACCTCGTCAACATCATCCTGGACGTCGTCTCGACAGGGGTGCTGTCCGTGCAGCGAGAGGGACTTGCCACAGCCAAACACCTGTCCTTCGGGCTGGTGGGGACCATGAACCCCGAAGAAGGCTGGCTGCGGCCGCAGTTGCTGGACCGCTTCGGGCTCATGGTCGCCGCCCGGCACCTGGACGCCGAGAACCGCCATCGGACCGTCAAGACCGTCCTCGCCTTCGAGGAGGAGTGGGCGAAACCGGAGTCCGCCTGGTTACGGGAGGCGGCCAGGGACAACGAGGTCGCCCGGGAACGGTTGCGGACGGCCAGGGAGAGGGCGCCGTACACCCGGGTGCCCGACGAGGTCTCCCAACTGGCCGCCGAGGTGGCCCAGCGGGTGGACGCAGTCGGGCAGCGAGGGGAGATCGTCGCGACCATGGCCTCTCAGGCACTCGCCGCGCTGGAGAACGTGAATCCGGTCGAACCCCGCCATCTCCTGCGGGTGGTGCCGATGGCGTTCCGGCATCGCAGGCCCGAGACCGCGCACGGCGGCACGTTCGACTGGGGCCCGGAGGACGAGGCCCGCGTCAAGGACCTCTTCGACATCGGCTGAGGCCTCCCATGCCCACCGAGCCGCCCGACGCCGAAGCCCACACCACCCCCACCGCGCCCGGGGCGACCGAGCACTCCCAGGACCTGACGGCCCGGCTGTGCAAGGCGCTGGTGTGTGCCGCCATCGACCCCGCGCTGTCCAGCGTCCTCCTGTTCGACCTGGAGCCGCAACTGCTCGATCCCGTGGCCCGCCTCTGCGGCCGGGTCCTGGGCGGTGCGCACGAGCAGCCGCCCCCCATCGTCATGCTGGGCGCCACCAGCAGGGACGAGGACCTGTGGATCCGCCTCGTCCTGCGTCAGGAGTCGGACGGCATCACCTTCCGGCTGGCACCAGGGCCGCTCATCGAGGCGGACGGCCGCCCCGGGCCACCGCCCGTCGTCGCCGTACCCGATCTGCAGCGGCTGAGCGTGGCCGGCATGCGGGGGGCGGTCCAACTCCTGGGCGCGGACGTGGCCGTGGTCGAGCACGCGGGCCTCAGGCACGCGGCACGGCCCCGCGCCCGCTGGCTGGCGGCCTGCCGTTCGGTGGACGCGGGCCGCATCAGCGGTCACCTGCTCGATCGGTTCGCCATCAGGTTGCCCGCAGCGGACATGAGGCCGTTCGACATCGAAACGGCGCTCGACAGCCTTCCGTCCGCCTGGCTGGACATGGCGGCCCGCGCCGCGGACGGGATCGGTGTTCCCCCGATCACCGTCACCGACGCGGCCATCACACGCACCGCGCTCCTCCTCGGGCCGGACGCCGGCATCCGCAGGGAGCTCGCCCTCCTCAGGCTGGCGAGGGCGCTCGCCGTGCTGGAAGACGAGCGAGTAGCCGACACCGAGCACTGCGAGAAGGCAGCCCGCCTCATGGGACTGGCCGTCACGGAGGCGCACCGGGCCGTCCGACGGGAGCCGGACGGCGAGCCCTCCCGAAACCTCGCGTCCCGCCCCGGCCCCCGACCGCGCGGTGACGCCCAGGACCGGCGCGGAGCCGACCCGGCCGACCCACGTGTCGTCGACCCCGGTCAGGGGCTGCTGGAACCCGAACCGCCCGAGGGGGTCGGCAGCGCTCCCGGAGGTTTCGCAACCGTCCTCGCCACTCCCTATCCCGAGGACGAGGCCGACGTGCAACGCGACCTCGCGCCGCTGCGCAGCCCCTGGCAGGGCACGACAGGACGGGCCTCGCCGCGAGGCGTGGTGATCGGCACCCGACGGGCTCGGGACCTGAGCGACCTCGCCTACGTCCGCACGGTCCGTGAGGCCGCCGTGCACCAGCGGATCCGCGGCACGGACCGCTTCACCGTGTCGCCGGTGGACCTGCGCAGTTACGTCCGGGCCGGCGCCCCCGAGCGCATGCTCGTGCTGCTCCTCGACCACACCTGTCGCAAGGACTGGGACTGGCAGGACGCTCTCATCCCGTTTCTGCACTGGGCCTACACGGTCCGGGCCGCCGTCTACGTCGTCGAAGTCGGCAGCGCCGAGACGGCCGACGAGCTGAAGGCCGAGTCCTTCGCCTCGCGCAGCGTCCTGCACCCGAAAATCCTCGCCGCCCTCTATAGACCGCCAGGACGGGCCAGCCCGCTGGCACACGGTGTCGAACAGGCCGCACGAGCCCTCCGCCGGGCGTTCCAGCAGCACGGGAGCGGCTTGGTGCAGGCATCGCTGGTCGTGGTCACCGACGGGCGGGGCAATGTCCCCCTGCGTGTCAGCCACACCGGGCGCCTGACCGGACCGGTCGGGGCCGAGGGCGTGACCGACGCACTCCGGGCGGCGGCCGACGTCAGGGCCATGGACCGGACCCGGCTGCGGGTGTTCGTGCTCGACGCGGGCACGCAACCCTACGGCGACCTGCCCTTCTCCTTGGCGGACTCCCTCGGTGCCGCTGTGGTCGACGGGCGTGCCCACTCGGCCCCGGAGAGCGACGCAAGCCAGGGAGGGGGCACGGGTGAGTGGTGGTGAGCCGCAACGCGGCCCCCGCTGGCTGACCGGAGCGGGCAACGCGATCCGACGTGTCCCCTCGGCCGGCCCCCGGGCCGCGGTGCGCCGCGAGGCACCCTCGCTCCTGCACCTGCTGCGTCCGCAGGGACCGCCGTCCGGAACCGGCATGGTCGACGCCCGACCTCACGAGCGCCTGGAAGACGGGTGCGCGGTCCTGCGGGTCACGCGTGCCGCGGCCGTCGACGGGCAGGACGGGTACCGCTTCCACGGCCGCTGCGGCGACCTCGCCTGCTCCAGCGGCGCCACGGCTTTGATGGCTCCTTCCATCGGACTGGGCAACGCGACCGAGGCGGGTGAATTCCCGTCCGAGATCCTGCGCTGCACCAAGCTCTGGTCGGGAAATCAGAGGGAACTGGGCGGTTGGATCAACCAGGTGCGGGCCCGCTACGGCGACCGACTGCGCCTCATCGTGTGGGACGACACCGGCCTGGAACTGCCCTGGGAGATGTTCTGGGTCCCCGCCGACGACCGGCTGGGGCTGACGGGCGGACTCCTGGGTGCCGTGCTCCGGCTGGCCCGCTGGATGACCGTCCACGACGGACGTCAGGGACTGCCGGAGCAGACCGAGGAGTGCCACGGCGGGATCCTGGCCTACCTGCACGACGACATGGTCGACGACGGACTGCTCTTCAAGCCGTACGTCCACCAGACACATCCGCGGATGACACCCTTCCTACGGGCCCTGGACACCGTGGAGGAACGCACCGGCCTGGTCTACATGGGCTGCCACGGCACGTACGGCGACGCCGTCACGCGACTCACGCTGGCCGGACGTACCTGGGCGGAGTACGACAGCCAGACGATGCACGTCCTGCGGACGCACGGCTCCATGGTGTGCCTGAATGCCTGCCACTCGGGGCGCTTCGTCCACAACCGGGCACAGGGGGAGCACGCGCTGCGCGGCTTCGCCGAACTCTTCCTGCGCAAGGGCGCGGGAGGGTGCATCGTCACCGCCGGACGGGTAGGAGATCTGGAGGCCCGTGTACTGATCCGACGGCTGATGCGCGAAGTGACCGACCACCCCGAGCTTCCCGTCACCGAGACCCTGCGTGCCTTCCGGGCCCGTGCGGTCAAGGACTTCGGCACTCTGGCGGCCATTCCCACGACGCGCAACGATGAGGGGCACGTCGACATGGTCGGTCAGAAACGCGTACTGCGGCTTCTCTACGCCTTCATGTTCCACTACTACGGGCATCCGCTCACCGCACTGCGGCTCGTCAGCGAGAAGGGGAACAACGTCTGGGGAGGGGGCCCGTGGTGAACCTCGACGAGCACACCCTGTTCATCGAGCCGGTGGTGGCCTGGCCGCGGGTGGCGGAGACGGAGTGCGACTACCTCGTCACCGTCGACCTCAGGGGGCCACTGCCGGAGGACGACACGGCACACGAATGGCCCTACCCTGAGGAGGAGTTCACCTTCACCGTCGCCCTGGACGGCTCCCCCTACTTCGTCTGCACGGCCCTCGACGAACCGAGCGTCGTCCTGCACCGGTTCGGTGGCACCTACGGCCCCGCCCACTTCCGGGTCTCGACGGGCCGGGCCACGGGCAACGCCTCGCTGTGGCTGACGGTGAGCAACCAATGGGGTGTACCGGTCCGCAAGGCGGAACTCCTGTCCGAGATTCGGGATCGTGCGCCCGGTCGGGCCCCGGCGGCACGACTTGCGGCGATCATGAGTGAGCGGGCCACCCGGGCGAACCGGCTGTCGGAGACCCGACCGACGGACGTCGACGAGCAAGGGGGAAACCCGTCGGTGCACGAGAGCGCGATGTCCTTCGCGCCGCTCACCCCGCCACGGCACAGCGGCCCGCCGGGCGCCGACCGAGTTCACCACCGGCCCCGGCGACTACGCACCGGACGGCAGACCGTCACCCTCAGCTTCGCCGACTTCGACCGGGCCTGGGCCGAATGGATCGGACACCGCCTGGAGGAGCGCGGCCACCGCGTCGTGCTGCAACTGTGGGATCCCCCTCGCGGCACAAGGCTGCGTGAGTCGCTGCAGGACCTCCTGCTGTCGCCGGGACCGGTCCTCATGCTCCTGAGCGAACAGTACTTCCGACTCGGCACCTGGACACGCGAGGAATGGGACGCGGCCCTGCGGGAGGTCATGGTGCCGGACGCCCAGCGCATAGCCGCGGTCACGGTGGCGCCGTCGGTCCCGCCCGCGCCGACGGCCCTACTGGACGCCGTCCCCCTCTACGACGTACGCGCGGAGGACGCGGAACTCCGCCTCCTGGACCGGCTCGACCTGCCCACCGATCCGCCGAGCCACGCGCAGCCCGATCCCACCGCCCCGCCGTTCCCCGTGCACACCCTGCGCGTCTGGGGGCGGGTGCCCGAACGCAACGAACGGTTCACGGGCCGGGTTCCCCTGCTCAACATGGCGTACGAACTGCTCCAGCGCGAGCACAGGGTCACGCTGCACGGCGTATCAGGGGTCGGCAAGACCCAGCTCGCCACCGAGTACGCCTACCGCTTCGCGTCCGGCTACCACGTGGTGTGGTGGGTCAACGCGGCCAACCAGGCAACCTTCCGGCAGAGCCTCGCCGACCTGGCGCCGGCCCTCGGGCTGTCGACCGGAACCGGATACGGCGAGCGGCTGCGCGCGGTACGGGAGGCGTTGCGCACGGGGGACCCGTATCCGCGCTGGCTCCTCATCCTGGACGGCGCGGACGAACCCGACGAGATCCGGAACCTGGTGCCGTCGGGCCCCGGCCATGTGCTGATCACCTCGTGCGACGCGGAATGGGGTGACCGCCGCGGCGCGCTCCTGGAGGTGCCCGCATACGACCGGCACGAGTCGGTGGCGTTCATCCGCCGCCGCGCGCCACGGCTGACCTCGGCGGACGCCCACCGGCTGGCGGACGTGCTGCGGGACCTGCCGCTCCTGCTCGACCAGACCGCGGGCTGGCTGGACGAGTCGGGTGTCCCCGTGGAGGACTACCTCGGCCTGCTCACGGGGAGCACGGGGCCGGACGACCCGGTCAGTGACTCCGACGTACTCCCGATGTCCTTCAGTACCGCACTGACGGTGCTGCTGAACAAGTTCCGGGCCGCCGCCCCGGAGTCGGTCCAACTGCTGAAACTGTGCACGTTCTTCGCGCCGGACGCCGTTCCCGTGCATGTGCTGAGGAGCATGCCGACCAGCGGACTCCCTCCCGGCCCGGCCCGGCTGCTCACGGACACGGCCCGCTGGGACCGCGCTGTCGAGCACCTCCGCAAGCTCTCGTGGATCCGGGTGGAACGTCCGGCGTACGACCCGGCGAAGGAGTTCCTGTCACTGCACCGGATGGTCCACCAGACCGTACGCCACGACCTGGCCGAGGAGGAGTGCCGCGAGGGCGCCACCACGGCTCGGCGGGCCCTCGTCGCCGCTGATCCGGGAGCCCCCACGGATGTGGCCATGTGGTCCCGGTACGCCGAGCTCGTTCCGCACCTGGAGTACGCGGATCTCTTCTCCGACGACGACGCGCCCGCGCAGCAGCTGGTGCTGAACTGCCTGCGCTACCTGTATCTGTCCGGCGAGTACGACACGGGCCTCCGGCTCGCCGAGCAGGTACTCACAGCCTGGCGCCACCTGGAGGACGAGCGTCCAGAACTGCTGTGGGACTTCGGACACCACTACGCCAACCTGTTGCGGGCGCTGGGCGACTACCGGACCAGTGAAAGCGTCAGCCGCGCGGTGATCGAGGCCCACCGGGCGACGGGAGGGACGAGGCAGCGGCCGTACCTGCGTGCCATCGGTTCTCTCGCCGCCGACCTGCGGGTGTTGGGCCGTTACGAGGAAGCACTGGACCTCTCCGAAGAGGCCTGCCTCGGTTATACCGAACTCGAAGGGGACCAGGGCCCTTTCACCCTGGCCGCGCGGAACAACAAGTCCGTCTCGCTGAGACTGCTGGGCCGCTACGAAGAGGCGCTGGCCATCGGTCTCGACGTCCTCCGGGATCGGCGAGAGGTACTGGGTGACCGCCACGTGTGGACGCTCTTCTCCGAGAACTGGTGTGCCATCGACCTGCGACTTCTGGGTCGGTACCGGGAAGCCCTCGACCTCCAGTCGAACAGCCTCAGTCGGCACAAGGAGACCCTCGGGAAGGACCACACCCAGACCCTCTTCGCGGATTACAACCTGGCCCAGTGCCAGTACCGCATGGACGACCTGGAGGGGGCGGAGGCACGCTTCGCCGATGTGCTAGCACGGGGTGAGCGGATGTACGGGCGGTTCGACGCCCGCTCTCTCATCTTCGCGGTCGCCCAGTGCTGTTTCGCACGGGAGCACGGTGATGTGGACGAGGCCCGTCGGTCGAGTGAACTCGTCTGCTCCCGGTACGAGCGACTCCTCGGGCCGACGCATCCTTACGCGGTGGGCACACGGGCCAATCACGCCCTCGTCCTGCGCGCGGTCGGGGAGCGGCGGCAGGCACACACCCTGGCGGAGCGGGCTCTGGCCGAGATGAGCGGAGCGGTGGGTCCAGGGCACCCGTGGACACTGGGCTGTGCCATCAACGCGTCGGCGACCCGCACCCTCGTCGGCCGACCGGAGCAGGCTGCCGAGCTGAGTCGGGACACGGTGGCCCGGGCCGCCCGGGCACTGGGACCGCATCATCCCCTGGCCCGTGTCGCTCAGCGGGGCCTGGACGCCGATGTGAGGGCAGTGCGGGACTCGAAGGACGCCGAAAGGAGCATCCGCGCACGGCTGTACTGGAACTTCGAGCCGCAGACCACCTAGCCCGGGTCTGCCAACTGGTCGGCCAGAACGCCGAAGGGCCAGCCCCCTACAAGGGAGCTGGGCCCTCCGACGTCACGGGAGTTCAGAGGCTCACGCCTCGAACACCTCACGCACCAACTGCTCCTGCTCGGCCTGGTGCCGCTTGGCCGAACCGACCGCCGGGGACGAGCCGTGCGGGCGGGAGATGCGGCGGAGCCGCTCGCCGTGGGGGACGTCCGCGCCGACCGCGAGGTCGAGGTGGTCGATCAGGTTGAGGGCGATGAACGGCCAGGCGCCCTGGTTCGCCGGCTCCTCCTGGGCCCACAGGTACTTCTCGGCGTTCGGGTACTTGTTGACCTCCGCCTGGACCTCGGCCCCGGGGAGGGGGTAGAGGCGCTCGATGCGGATGATCGCCGTGTCCGTGACGCCGCGCTTCTGCCGCTCGGCCTGCAGGTCGTAGTAGACCTTGCCGGCGCAGAAGACGACCTTCTTGACCGCGTTCGGGTCGACCGAGCTGTCGCCGATGACGGGGCGGAACTCGCCGCTCGTGAACTCCTCCGCCTTCGATGCGGCGGCCTTCAGACGCAGCATCGACTTCGGGGTGAAGACGACCAGCGGCTTGTGGTGCGGGTTGTGCACCTGCCACCGCAGGAGGTGGAAGTAGTTCGACGGGAGGGTCGGCATGGCGACCGTCATGTTGTTCTGCGCGCACATCTGGAGGAAGCGCTCCGGGCGGGCGGACGAGTGGTCCGGGCCCTGGCCCTCGTAGCCGTGCGGGAGCAGCAGGGTGACGCCGGACGTCTGGCCCCACTTCTGCTCGGCCGAGGAGATGAACTCGTCCACGACCGTCTGGGCGCCGTTGACGAAGTCGCCGAACTGGGCCTCCCACATCACCAGGGACTCGGGACGGGCGAGCGAGTAGCCGTACTCGAAGCCCATCGCCGCGTACTCGGAGAGCAGGGAGTTGTAGACGTTCAGCCGCGCCTGGTCCTCGGAGAGGTACATCAGCGGCGTGAACTCCTCGCCCGTCTCACGGTCGATGATGACCGCGTGACGCTGGCCGAAGGTGCCGCGCTGCGAGTCCTGGCCGGCCAGCCGGACCGGGGTGCCCTCCAGGAGGAGGGAGCCGACCGCGAGGGTCTCGCCCATGCCCCAGTCGATCGTGCCGTCCTCGACCATGGCCGCCCGGCGCTGCAGCTGCGGCAGCAGACGCGGGTGGGCGGTGATGTGGTCCGGGACGTTGACCTGGGACTCGGCGATGCGCTTGACGGTCTCCGCGGTGATCGCGGTGTTCACCGAGACCGGGAAGCCGTCCTGCGGGTCGTGGACCTCGGCGGACGCGGTCTGGGAGGTGGCCTCACGGACCTCCGTGAAGACCTTCTCCAGCTGGCCCTGGTAGTCCTGGAGCGCCTGCTCTGCCTCTTCCAGGGTGATGTCGCCGCGACCGATGAGGGACTCGGTGTAGAGCTTGCGCACGGAGCGCTTCTTGTCGATCAGGTCGTACATCAGCGGCTGGGTGAAGGCCGGGTTGTCGGTCTCGTTGTGACCGCGGCGGCGGTAGCAGATGAGGTCGATCACCACGTCCTTGTTGAACGCCTGGCGGAACTCGAAGGCCAGGCGCGCCACACGGACGCAGGCCTCCGGGTCGTCGCCGTTCACGTGGAAGATCGGGGCCTCGATCATGCGGGCCACGTCCGTGGCGTACATGGAGGAACGCGAGGACTCGGGCGCCGCGGTGAAGCCGACCTGGTTGTTGATGACGATGTGGACCGTGCCGCCGGTGCGGTATCCGCGCAGCTGCGACATGTTCAGGGTCTCGGCCACCACGCCCTGGCCCGCGAAGGCCGCGTCGCCGTGGATCGCCACCGGCATGACCGTGAAGTCGGTGCCGCCCTTGTTGATGATGTCCTGCTTGGCACGGACGATGCCCTCGAGGACCGGGTCGACCGCCTCCAGATGGGAGGGGTTGGCCGCCAGCGAGACCGTGATCTGCTCGCCGTCCAGACCGGTGAAGGTGCCCTCGGCGCCCAGGTGGTACTTCACGTCGCCGGAGCCGTGCATCGACTTCGGGTCGAGGTTGCCCTCGAACTCGCGGAAGATCTGCGCGTACGACTTGCCGACGATGTTCGCCAGGACGTTCAGCCGGCCGCGGTGGGCCATGCCGATGACGACCTCGTCGAGACGGGACTCCGCCGCCGCGTCGATGACCGCGTCGAGGAGCGGGATGACCGACTCGCCGCCTTCGAGCGAGAAGCGCTTCTGGCCGACGTACTTGGTCTGCAGGAAGGTCTCGAAGGCCTCCGCCGAGTTCAGCCGGCGCAGGATGCGCAACTGCTCCTCGCGCTCCGGCTTGGTGTGCGGGCGCTCGATGCGGTCCTGGATCCAGCGGCGCTGCTTCGGGTCCTGGATGTGCATGAACTCGATGCCGGTCGTACGGCAGTACGAGTCGCGCAGGACGCCGAGGATGTCGCGGAGCTTCATCAGGGACTTGCCCGAGAAGCCGCCGACCGCGAACTCGCGCTCCAGGTCCCACAGGGTGAGCCCGTGCTCGGTGATGTCCAGGTCGGGGTGCTTGCGCTGGCGGTACTCCAGCGGGTCGGTGTCGGCCATGACGTGGCCGCGGACCCGGTAGGAGTGGATCAGCTCGAAGACGCGGGCGGCCTTGGTGACGTCGTCGTCGTGCGAGGCGTCGATGTCCTTGAGCCAGCGGACCGGCTCGTAGGGGATGCGCAGGGCCTCGAAGATGTCGTCGTAGAAGCCGTCCTCACCGAGGAGGCGGTTCGCGACCATCCGCAGGAACTCGCCGGAGGCGGCGCCCTGGATCACTCGGTGGTCGTACGTCGAGGTCAGGGTCATGACCTTCGAGATGCCCAGCTTGTTCAGGGTGTCCTGGGACGTGCCCTGGAACTCGGCCGGGTAGTCCATGGAGCCGACGCCCATGATGACCGACTGGCCGGGCATCAGGCGGGGCACGGAGTGGACGGTGCCGAGGCCGCCGGGGTTGGTCAGGGAGACCGTGACACCGGTGAAGTCGTCCATCGTCAGCTTGCCGTCGCGGGCGCGGCGGACGATGTCCTCGTAGGCCTGCCAGAACTCGAAGAAGTTCAGCGTCTCGGCCTTCTTGATGCCCGCGACGACCAGCTGGCGGTCGCCGTTGGGCTTCACCAGGTCGATGGCGAGGCCGAAGTTGACGTGCGGCGGCTTGACGAGGGTGGGCTTCCCGTCCTTCTCCGCGTAGTGCCAGTTCATCGACGGCATCGTCTTGATGGCCTGCACCATCGCGTAGCCGATCAGGTGCGTGAAGGAGATCTTCCCGCCCCGGGCGCGCTTCAGGTGGTTGTTGATGACGATGCGGTTGTCGAACAGCAGCTTCACCGGGACCGCGCGCACGGACGTGGCCGTGGGCAGCTCCAGGGAGGCGTTCATGTTCTTCGCGACCGCGGCGGCCGGGCCGCGCAGCGTGATCAGCTCCGGGCCCTCGGCGGTGGCAGCGGCGGGCGCGGCCTGCTTCGCGGGGGCGGCGGCCTTCGCGGTGGCCGGGGGCGGGCGCGGGGGCCGGGGGGTGCCGGTGCCTTATTTATAAAACTCCCTCCCCCAACAAAAAGAAAAA
>NZ_JARGEE010000214.1:0-15633 GCF_033794485.1 Streptomyces sp. MB09-02B | reverse complement strand
GGGTGATTCGCGAAGGGCGTGGGTCGAGGCGGGGGCTGCGAGGGGAGTCGTTTTCTGCGTCACCAGTTCGAGTGAAGCGAGGGCGTTTTCGCAGGTGAGCGTGTGTGGCCGCCTGGCGTGGCGGTGTTGGTTGTGGGTTGAGCACGCCCAGCCCACACTTGAGAGGAGGTGTCACCTTGACCGCTCTTGCACATGAGAGGCCCGAGACCATGTCCGAGGCAGGGACTGAAGTCGTGAACGGACCCAGCTTGGACGAGGCCTTGTGGCAGGTGTGGAAGGCCATGGACCCACCCGAGGGCTACCGCGCTGAGATCATTGAGGGAGCCATCGAGTTGTCGCCCACCGCTCGCCGTTCGCACGGCCTGATCGCCAATCGAGTGCGACGGGCCCTGGACAGGTTCCTGGACGGCGGCGAATACGCCTGCTATCAGGACATGAATGTGATCCACGACCGCAGCGCGTGGATCCCGGACGCCTTCGTCGCTCCGGAGGACACGGAGCCGTGCCGCGACGAGGACGACATGGGCGTGACCGCCGACTCCGTGCGCCTCGTCGTCGAAGTCGTCTCCCCGGGCAAGCGGAACCAGGACCGGGACCGGGTGAAGAAGCGGCGCGAGTACGCCCGCGCCGGTATTCCGGTGTACGTCATCATCGACGACTACGACGGTGAGGGCGCCGTCACGCTTTTCACCGGGCAGCGCCCGGAGGCGGCCGACTGGAGCGACATCCGCCGTGTCCCCTACGGCACGGAGGTCGTCATCCCGGAAGGGCCTGCCAAGGGCTTCGTCATCGGAGAGGCGATCACGGGGGCGAAGCGGGGCTGAATTCCGGCCCGGCCCGGTGACGTCCTCGGGCGACCCGGTCAGTCGCCCACGCCGAGCCCTGGGCTGGGGCGCTCATGGCCGGGTGGCAGTTGCTGGGGCTGCTGTGTTTCCGTCTCCGTCTCCGCGGCCGCCTCCGTCTCCGCGGCCGATTTCGAAGCCAGGTTCGGGCGGCGCCGGCGTTCCGGCATGGTCGACCTTTCGTTGTACGGCGCTCTCGTCGCCCGCCTGCGCCGCTGCCACGGCCCGTGCGCGCAGGGCGCTCTGGCGGGTCACGGGGGCGAAGCCGGGAGCGGCGTTGCCCGTCTCGGAGGGCAGACCTCGAAGGCCTTGTTCACCCAGCCCCGCCCCTGAGCACCGGGCCACCCCACCGGGTACCTCACCCAGACCGCATCGCGAATCGGGTATCACGGCGCGAACCACACTCGCCTACCGCCCTCTTACGTCATTCCGCTTGTGATCATGGTTCGTCCATTGCTAGCCAGGTCACATGACGGGGGACGAATCCAAGGTCTTCAGCGCACCACGACGACGTCAGCACAGGCTGCTGGGCTGGGCCATGCGCCTGCTGGGCACCGTGATGTCGATCTTCGGCGCCCTGTTCTTCATCGCGGGCTTCAGCCGTATGCGGACCATTTTCTCGCCGCTGGGCACCACCGACCCGCTGTGGTACCGCGTGTTGATGGTGGCAGCGATCACCGCGGCCGGCGCCGTTTCGCTTCTCGGTGGCCGCAGGCTCAGGCGACGAGGGCGCCGCCATAGCGTGCCGGTGCTACGAACGATGGCCGACGCGAAGCGCGGCGCCTACGTGCTGTACCTCCGGCCCTTCACATCGGACGCGACGGGGGCGTCCATGCCGCACGCTTTCAGCCGTTTCCAGCGCGTGGGAGGCTCCCTGGTCGACACCAGCACGCGCACCGTCGAGGAGCGCATCTCCCAGGCATTCGGCACCCTGGGCCGGGTCATCGCCGTCGGCCAGCCGGACGAATCGCTCCCCTTGCTGGGAGCCGCGCGGCTGTACCTGCCTCTGAACGACTGGCAGCCGACCGTGGCCTCCCTCATCGAGGACGCTCGTCTTGTACTCCTCGCCGCAGGTACCTCCGAAGGCACCCTGTGGGAGCTGAGGCGGTGTCTCAGGCGACGCGTTCCGCAGACCCTGCTCATCACGATCTACGACGAGAGGGACTACGCGACGTTCCGGGACAAGGCTGAGGCGATTTTCCAGGAAGAGGCGGACGCGATGCGTCGCGGAAGCGGTGCGGACTGGCACCCGCCACGCCTGCCCGCCTACCCACCCCTCAGCGACTCACACCGCCTCAAATGGCTTCCGGTACCCCGTGGATACATCCGTTTCGACGCCGACTGGACCCCTCATCTGGTGAGGCTCGACCCGACTTCCACCCGCGGATGGACGGAGGAAGGCCGCAGCCGCAGGATGAACCGCGAACAACTGGTGCCGTTCATGGAGATCGCGATCCGTGAGCTGATGGATGCGGAGGATGCGGCGGATCAGGCTGACGCGAGCTGGTGCATGACGATCGCCGGCCTGGAGGCGGCGGTGCGCGCGGCGCGGTCCGACGGGGCGGATGACCAGGCTCCGGTCAGCCTCCTGATTTCGGGAACAGGGCGGTTCTTAGGCGTCGAGGACAAGCAGGGGGGCAACGGGGCCGAGAGCGGGGGCGGGGACGCGCGTGACGGTTCCGCGATCGCGCAGGCAGGCGGACGGCCACCGTTCACTCTCGACCTGCCGTTGCCTCTGGTTGAGGACCTCCTCCGTGAAAGGCGGGCCGAGGGGGCCAGGGACGCGGACACGCTCCAGGTGGAGTACAGCCGCCGTGGGCGGCTGCGCGGGGTGGGGCACAACCCCGGCGGCCCGGCCGCCGGAGAGCCCCCTGCCCTGGTGGGCGACAGCGGCGCGGGGCATTGACCCACCGATGGACCGCATCTGAGTGCGGAACCGGACCGCAAGTCCCGTTCCGAGAAACCGAGTTGCCGCACAGGCATGGGGTGGCGACGGCTCCGCGCCACTCGTCATGCTTGTGGCATGAGTGACATCGGGGATGTGTTGTGGAACGCAGCCGTCGACCCCTCCCATTACAAGGAGTCGCATGACCGTTACCAACAGGCGCTGCTCGAACAGTACAAACTCTGCGTCGAGATGGCCGACCGTGTCAGTGCCCGCCGCAACCTGACCAACACGTTCTTCCTGTCGCTCAACAGCGCGGTGGCGGCACTCGTGGCGCCCGTATCGAGTCGGACACTGGCCAACGCGCCGGTTCTGCTGCTCATGGCCGGACTGGTGATCCTTATCGCCCAGTGCCTCGCGTGGTTCGTCATCGTGCGCTCGTACCGGCAGCTCAACAGTGCCAAGTGGGCAGTGATCGGGGCCTTCGAGGAGCGGCTGCCGGCATACGCCTACTCCCGGGCGGAATGGGGAGCACTCAGCGAGGGCAGCGACTGGCGCAAGTATCTGCCCCTGACGCATGTCGAACAGTGGGTGCCGATCATCTTCTCCGCCTCCTACATTGTGGGTTTCTGCGCGCTTGTCGCCTTGTGACGCGGGAACTCGGTGGGGCAGGGCGAGAGCCGAGATCCACCGGTCTGCCGGGCGGTGCGAAGGTGTGCTCGGAAAGCGCCGCCCTGGACGACCTGCTCAGGGGGTACGCCGTCGGCGGCGCTCTCATCGGCGTCTCCTGCCTCGCCGAGGGCGCCGACTCCTTGTGCACGGAAGCCGTCCTCGCGGCCCGCGGGCGCCTCACAGTGGTCATCCCCTCCCGGGACTACCGCCAGACCAAGGTCGGCCCCGGCCACGCCGCGCTCTTCGACCGCCTGGTCGATGCCGCCGAGGAAGTGGGTCCTGCCCCACGACACGGTCGCGCCGGAGAAGGCGGTGTTGGCGAAGAGCTGCCGTTTGAAGACGGGGGAGGCGCAGGTCGCGGCCGCGTTCGCCGACGTGGCGGTCACCGCGAGCAGGCCGCCGACGGCTGCGAGCACGACGGCGGTGGCTGTGGCCGCCGTCGAGCGTCTGACTGAGGTCATGGGGTCCTTCAGATCAGGGCGCTCTGGCGGGCGACGGGGGCAAAGCCGGGAGCGGCGTTGCCCGTCTCGGAGGGCAGACCTCGAAGGCCGGGCCTGCGCTTCCCCATCGACACCCGCTGGGTGGCGATATGGCCCTCGACGGGCGAGCCCGCGCCCGCCATCGGGCTCATCATGCGGGGCGGATTCCTGGAGCGAAGCTACGAAGGCGAAGCCGCGCAGCTCGACCTGCGGATCTGGCGCCCGGCCACACCCCGCGCCGTCTGATCAGTGCGCCGCGGTGTCGTACGGATCAGATACCCCTGGGCGGTCCCCAACTCCGCGGTGGTGGCGTCTGCGTATGCCTGCGCACGCGCTATAGGCCAGTTCGCGCAGCCGGGGGTTCTCGTCGAGCGTCTCCCTGCGAACCGCCCAGCCGGTGCATGTCGTGCCACCGGGGCCCCCAACTGAGGCCTCCGTAGGAGTGCTTCGCGTCCTTCTCGTCCTCCGGCATCGCGGGACCAGCGGCCGGGCCAGCCGCTGATCTCGAGCGCGAGCACTTCGCCGAGCACCTGCCGCGGGCTGCGGCTGGTGGTCAGGTGGGCCATCAGGTGCGCAGCGTCGCTCGGATTGCCCTGCCCTTCGCAAGTCCTCGGTTACTGCTGACCCGGCCAGTTCGCCTGCGGCCCCTGGGTCCAGCCGCCCGGGGGCTGCTGGGGCGGCGCCGGCTGCTGGGGCATGCCCCAGGCACGGGGGTCGGCCGCCTGCCCCGGTGACGTCCACTGGGGCCCCGTGGCCTGCGGAGCCGCCGGGGCATACGGCTGCTGGGGTGGCATGGCCTGAGGAACGGGAGCGTACGGCTGTTGGGGCGTCGCGGCGTGTTGTACGGGGGCGTACGGCTGCTGGGGAGCGATATAAGCCTGCTCGGCCGCGATCGCGGGAGCGGAGACGTGGTGCTGTGGGGTGTCGAAGCGGGGCAGCGGCTGCGTGCTCACCCGGTCCAGGAGGACGACGTTGGGGTTGCAGTCGCCGGCGTGCACCTGGACGGCGCCGCCGGGCTGCCGTTCCACCACCAGCAGGTTGAACTCGGCGAGCGACTGGAGCTGCGTGGGTTCGAGGGCGTACTCGTAGACGCGCTGCCGCCCGGTCGCCAGGCTCGTGCTGTCACTGTCGCCGGTCGTACGGGTGGTGGACTCGTTCGTGGTGTGGGTGACGCTCGTGGAGGTGCCGGTCGTCTCGCTGTAGCTGCCGCCCGAGTTGGTGGATTCCGATGTCGAGAGCGGGTTGAACCAGCCCTGGTAGGTCGTGGAGCTGCTGCTGCCCCAGTTCCGGCCGTAGGTCTCCGAATGGCTGGTGGTGGTGCCACGGCTGGTGGAGGAACCGATCGTCTTGGCGACGGACGTGTTGACGGTCCGGCCCTCGGTGTCCGTCAGGGAGTGCAGGACGAAGGAGTGGTGGCGGCCCAGGAAGTCGGCGGCGACCGTGGCTTCCTGGTGGTTGCCGAGCCGCATGAAGGCGACCGTTCCGCCGCCGATGAGCTCCTGTCCGGAATCGCGCAGATGTGAGTGCACAAGGGTCAGTTGGGCGCCCCTGCGCTCGCACAGCTGGGCCAGCTGCTCGAGATGACGTCGCTGGAGGCCCTGCTCGCCCAGCATCACGACGACACAGGGGGCCTCCTCCTGGAACGAGGAGAGCCGCCGCATCACACTCTGCAGGGCGAGGTCGGCCAGCAGTTCCGCACTCGCCGAACCCGCCCCGAAGTCCAGGGCGACGCACGTCAGATAGCCGGGCCCACGTCCCTCACGGGCCGTTCCCAGCTGCTCCAGCGGGTGCACGAAGGACGCCAGCCGGATGAGGCTGTCCCGCATCTGGTCCTTGTTCTTGTCGCTGAACAGGTCGTCCGCGATGCGGTTGCGCTCCTCCCTGCTCAGCGCCTTGGCGTCGTCGGTCTCACCCACCAGGACCCGCAACCCGGCACCGAGCCGCGCCAGGGACACGTCCTCGCCCAGCGCGCCGCACAGTTGGGTGAGGATCCGGGTGTACACGGCGCGCTCGGCCCGGCCCGACTCCGGACTGTCTCCGTGCATGGCCTCGACGAGGGCCTGCACCAGTTCGTGCGGCGCGAGTCCGCCCACGATGCCGCTCTCCGTCATACGGCTGGGCAGCAGCTGCACGTCCACGGGCACGCCGCCCGCCTCGGCGAGCACGGACAGCTCACGGCACACCAGGGCCTGGGTCAGGTCCAGCACGATCAGCGGCCGCTGGCGCAGCGTCGAAGCGCCGAAGACCGTGAGGAAGCCCTCGCGACCGCGCTGGCTGCCGCCGAAGACGTCCAGCCGCCGGGTGCCCGCTCCGAAGGGCAGCGCGCCCCAGGCGTCCAGGCCGGCGATCCACTGCGTCTGCTGGGCCTCGTGGAGTGTCCAGCGCTGGTGCCACGACTGCCAGTCGTGCTGGAAACGTTCCTCCAGCGCCTTCGTCTGGGCGGTGCGGGCACGGGTGGCGGCGGTGTACCGCAGCGAGGCGTAGAGGGCGCGCACCACCAGGATGCCGACGATGACACCGCCGATGGTGAGCATCACCGTGAAGACCAGGCTCAGCAGGTAGAACACGACGGTGACCACGAGGCCGATCCGCAGCGCGGAGCTGATGCGGTCCTTGCGGTCCAGCCGTGCGGCCTGCACACGGTTCTCGTAGCTGCCGTCCAGCTCCGCGCGCTGCGGCTCGGCTTCGACGAACGGCTGACGGAGCGACTCGGGGTCGCGGTAGGTCCAACCGACGCGCTGGCCGGCGTCGAACAGTCTCTGGTACGGGCCGAGCTGCCCGGCCTCGGTGTTCTCGATCGTCATGGGAGGGCTCCAGGCCGGTCAGGCGACGAAGGTCTCGATCGCGCGTATGCGCTTGTGCAGCGGCGGATGTGTGGACATGAGGCGTGTCATCGTCCGCTGCTTGCGGAGGGCGTCATCGGCTCCCGCCGCGTGCCACGCGGTGAACACGGAGACCAGGAGGGGGCCGTAGCCGATCATGCCCGCGAACCGGTCGGCCCGCAGCTCAGCCTGACGCCCGGACCAGGCGAGCAGGAACGGTACGGCGTAGAGGGCCAGCGCGGCCGGAAAGGTGAAGAGCAGGCCGATGGCCAGTATCCCGAGGAAGATCACGAACAGCCCGGCGAGGATCTCGGAGATCGCGGCGAGGACGCGGATCACGAGCCGCAGGGCACTCATGACGAGGCGGGCGGGTACGGCGTACCAGTGGCCGAGCAGCCCGGCCCACGCGTGGCCGCCGACATGATGGCCCAGCTCGTGGGCGAGTACGGCGGCCAGTTGCTGGGGCGGGAGGCTGCGCATGGCGCCGCGCGTGACACCGACGATGTGGCCCGCCGCGGCTGAGGCGTTCAGCTCGTCGGTGTCCTCCATCCACAGGTCGTACTTGGATCCGTCGACGCCGGCCCGGTAAGTGACCTCGTCCCAGATGGGCCGGAGGACGGCCAGTTCGCTGCCCAGGGGTTCGCGCATCTTGAAGTACAGCTTCGCCAGGCCGCGTTCGGTGGGCCGGTTGAACACCAGGGCGCCCGATGCCAGCCACGCGACGACGAACGCCACGTCCACGCCACTCGGCATGGACAGCGATATCAGGAACATCACCAGCAGGCTGCCCAGGAAGAGGGGGATGTTGAGCAGCAGGGTGGTCACGGAGGAGGTATCGGCCCCGCGACGGACCTCGGGGGTGCCCGCCGGAGCGTGGGCAGGGGCGAACTCGGCCTCGGTGGTGGTGGGGACGGGGGCGGGCACTGGTGGCGGTGGCGGTGCGAAGTACGTGGGCTGGGACGCCTGTGGAAGAGGTGACTGCGGAGCTGCGTACAGCGGGTGGTGGGGCGCTTGGGGTGCTAGGGGCGCCTGGGGTGGCATCTGCGGTGTGCTGTACGGCGGTTGAAGCGCGTGCGGGTTCGCCGGATAGTGCTGCTGGGGATGTGACGGGTGCGGGTACGAGTGTGACTGCGGTCGCGGTTGCGGATGCGGTGGGGGCGCGAACTGCTGAGGTGGAACCGGCTGCTGGGGCGGAACCGCCTGGTAGGGCACCGGCGGCTGGTGGGCCGGGCCCGGCGCGTACGCCTGCGGGGGCTGCACCGGGGCACCGTACGGCGGCATGGTCGGAGGCGCACCCGGAGCCGGGTACGCGGGCGGCACCTGGTGCGGCCGGCCGTGGGGAGGCTGGCTGTGGGGGAAGTCGCCCTGGGGAGGGTGGCCGGGGCCGACCGGCCGGCCCGGTTGGTGCGGATCGACAGGATGGGTCACGTAAGAGGTCCGCCCTGGGAAGAATGTGGGCCCAAAAGGCAGCCACATATGGACAGTTGAGAAATGACCGTCCCGAGGGCGGCAGCACGTACGCCTCTGGTGATGTAACTCGCCCCCGTGACCGCCGAAGCGGCAGCCAGTCATTGATTCGCAGCCGAAACATGCTGCACGAAATCGCCCCCCGAGTCCAGTTGCAACCGCAGGAAACGAAGTCACAGTTGCAAGGCTTGGCCTGGGACGCGGCCGCCTCTAGGGTATAGGCGCAAGATCGATAACGGGGGAGACGTTGCCAACCGCACTGCTTGCGCACGATTCTGGTCAAGCGAAAGATGACGCCCCTTTCTTCACGCTGCCGGACATCTCCGGCATGTGGGGTGGTCCGCCCGTTCGCCAGAGTGAAGTGGGTGGGTGGGCCGATTCCGGTGACACCTTCGAGCGGTACGGCGAAGGGCCCGTGCGCCTGAATCCTGTGAGTTCGGCCCGCTATTGCGCCGTTGAGCGAGCGGGAGCGGTCTGAACCCCATGGACACCACGCCGTACGGCGGCACATGGCAGCGCTTCGTGGGCATGGAGGCCTGCCTGCTGCGCGAGGTCCCGCGCCAACGCGCCATGGACGACCGGCCCGACGGTCCAGGCGACGACCTGCGCGCTCAGCGGCTCGCCGCCCTGGTCTCCGCGCACCACGCCCGACGCCCCGACGACCCGACAGGCGGAGCGGTGTTCGTCGGTTGGGCCCGCAGCGCGGCGGACCGGCCCATCGACGTGATGGTCGGCGGGAGCACTCTGCTCGGCGGTCGCGCTGACGCGGAGGGCGGCAGCACGCTGCTGCGACTGCCCGCCGGCGCACGCGGGTCGGCCAGTCCGACGGGTACCGCGGCATCCCTGTTCGCCGACTTCCCGCACTGGAGCGCGGTCGCCGGTGTGACCGACGGGCTGCTCGTCGACGCGGAACCGAACGCCATCGGGACCGGCGGCGCCGCACGGCAGCGGCCCAGTCTGGAGGACTGCCTCCTGGCGGTGTGGCAGGAGCCCTTCGCCTGGATGGTGTTCGCCGAACCGGTGCCCGCCGACGAACTCGACGACCTCACCGGCGACATCGCCGACGAACAGCGCCGCGCGATGTCCAAGGCGGACGGCTCGCCCGAGTACGCGATCGCTGCGGCCCGGTTGGAGCGACGCCACAAGGACCTGGCCAAGGCGGCGTCCACCGGACTGTGGCGGATACGCCTGCTGGCGGGCGGCCGTACGTCGCAGGACGCGACCCGTGTCGCCGCGCTCGTCTGCGCGTCGGCGGACCTGGAGGGGCTGCCCTACGCGCTCCGGCCGACCGGGCGGGTCGGGGACCTGCCCACGGCGCTCGGCGGAACCCTGCCGACCCCCGAGGAGTACCCCTTCCACGGCGGTTCCGACCTGCTGGCCTCCCTGGCCCGACCGCCCGCCCAGGAGATACCGGGCGTACGGTTCGCGCTGCGCCCCGAGTTCGACGTCACCCCCGAGACCACCGGCCGTCCGGCCACGGCCGACACTCCGCCTCCGGTCCGGCTCGGTTCGGTGCTCGACCGCAACCGCAGCCCCGTGGGTGACCTGGAACTGACCCGCTCCACCCTCAACCGGCACACCTTCGTGTGCGGGGCGACCGGCGGCGGCAAGTCCCAGACCGTGCGCGGCCTGCTGGAGGCCGCGACCCATGCGGGCATCCCGTGGCTGGTGGTGGAGCCGGCCAAGGCCGAGTACCGGTTCATGTCGGCACGGCTCGGCGACACGAGCGAGGTCGTCGTCATCAAACCCGGCGACCCCGACGCGCTCCCGGCCGGCCTGAACCCCCTGGAACCCTCGGCCTACGCGAACGGCGAGCGCTTCCCCCTCCAGACACATCTCGACATGGTGCGGGCCCTCTTCCTGGCGTCCTTCGACCCCCAGGAACCGTTCCCGCAGGTCCTGAGTGCCGCGCTGACCCGCTGCTACGAGGACCTGGGCTGGGACCTCACCCTCGGCGAACCGCTCGTCCCCGGCACCGAGCCCCGCTACCCCACCCTCGAGGACCTGGAGCACACGGCCCTCGCGGTCGTCACCGACATCGGCTACGGCAAGGAGGTCGCCGACAACGTCCGGGGCTTCATCAAGATCCGCCTGGCCAGTCTGCGGCTCGGCACGACGGGCCGTTTCCTGGAGGGGGGCCGCCCGCTCGACTTCGGCGAACTCCTGCGTCGTAACGTCGTCTTCGAGATCGAGGACGTCGGCGACGACAAGGACAAGGCGTTCCTGATGGGCACGATTCTCATCCGGCTCGTCGAGTTCCTGCGCATGGAACAGCGTGTGACCCGTCGACTGTCCTTCCCCTTGCGGCACTTGAGTGTCTTCGAGGAGGCACACCGGCTGCTGCGCCGCGCGGAGGAGGGCGGCGCGAGCGCCCACGCGGTGGAGATGTTCGCCGGTCTGCTGGCCGAGATCCGGGCGTACGGAGAGGGCCTGATCATCGCCGACCAGATTCCCTCCAAGCTCCTCCCGGACGTCATCAAGAACACCGCCGCCAAGGTGGTCCACCGCCTCCCCGCCCAGGACGACCGCGAAGCCGTCGGCGCGACCATGAACATCACGGCGGCCCAGTCCGAGTACCTGGTCACCCTGCGGCCGGGCGAGGCCGCCGTCTTCACGGACGGCATGGACTATCCCCTCCTGGTCCGCATGCGGGACGGGACGGACCGCGAGGACGCGGGTGCGATCCGGCCGACGTCGGCGGCCGCGCTCACCGGGGAGCGCAGCCGCGCGTGCGGCCCCTGCTGCACACCTGAGCCGTGCACCCTCCGCGACCTGCGCAGGGCGCAGCGGTTGATGGACCAGCCCGAACTTCGGATCGCGCTGTGGGCGGAGATGGCCGTGGCGGCCCATCTGCTGGGGTGGACCACGCCGTTGCCGGGGGAGGCGATGCGGCGGGCATTCGACCCGTACCTGGCCACCGACCACGACCGTCGTCTCCTGCACTGCGCCATCGGCCAGGCCGTGGACCGTGCGGTGCACAGCCGGGTGGGGGCGCCCGTGGCACCGGAGGCGCTGGCTGAGCATGTGGCCGCGATGATGCGGGGCCAACTCGACGGGGAGGACCCGTGCCCGGTGGGTGAGCCTCGGTTCAAGGCGCGGAAGGGGACCGGCACGAGGGTGTACTACCACGGGCGGTACCGGCCGTCCGCGATGGAAGGGATCGTCGGATGTGCGGATCCGTCGGAGGAGTGGAAGAAGCGCTTCTCCCAAGCGCTGTCGTGCTTCGCGCGCAAGTGCCGTAAGCCGGTCACGTCCGCAGCGGACAGAGGGACTACGCGATGAGCGAGCTGTACGGAGCAGAGAAGGTCCCCGACACAAGTGGCGAATTGACGAATAGCCCTGAGTCGGCGGACTGGGGCAGGGGAGAAATCCCCGAAGAGCCCGAAGAGCCCGAAGAGCCCGAAGAGCCCGAAGAGCCCGAAGAGCCCGAAGAGCCCGAAGAGCCCGAAGAGCCCGAAGAGCCCGAAGAGCTCGAAGAGCCCGAAGAGTCGGAGGAAGCCGAAGGGTTCGACGACTCGGACGAATTCGACGAGCTCGTAGAGCCCGATGAGGGTCATGCCGACGAGGGCAAAGGCCCGACGGAAATCGCGGATGATCAATCGAGTGTCCACGACTCGGAGGAGACAAACGACCTGCGTCGTGATGCGGATGAAGCGCACGACAGTGACGAGACCGGGGAACCTGCAGAACCCGGCGATGATGAGTCGGAAGCGGTGACCGAGGCTTCCGTGGCGGGCTCCGAAGCCATGATCCCTCGGGACTTCGAGAGCAATGAAGAAGCGGCTCAATACGGGCGGGACACCTGGAAAGCGGCCCAGGAGCAATTGAGCCCCGAGCAGTTTCACGCGATGCGAGGGTACACCGATGAGAAGTTCCCCGGCGACGTCGGTCCGCCTGACTACAGGGAGATCAATGGGAGCCTGCGTGGCTACGCCGAGAGCTCTCCTGAAGTCGAGGAGAGTGTCGCGCGCATAGACGAGGCCATGGACGTGCTTCCGGTCCCGGAGAACCTCAGAGTGGTGCGCGAGACGGGACTTGATTCCTTCAACTGCCCGATGGATGAACTTCCGGGCAGCGTCCAACAGGATCTGGGTTACCTTTCGACCGCGTTGGGGCCGGATGCCACCTTTGCTCCGGACAAGGACGTGGTGCTCCACCTGGACGTCCCTGAGGGAACACCGGCCATGTACATGGAAGGTCTCTCTCACTACGACTCGGAACGGGAGCTACTTCTGGGGCGAGGTGTCGAGTACCAGGTCGACTCGATCGAACACGATGGGAGTCGCTGGCATGTGTACGGCCAGGTACTTCCGCAGCCGAATGACAGAGGAGAATGATGATGACCCAGGGCCCCATGTCGCAGGACCCCGAGTTCCGTACGGTGTCTGCGCCACCTCGGTTCCCCCGGACCACGAAATCTTCGGTCCGATACTTCGCTGTGACTCTTCGTGGAGTCGGTGTGGGGTACTTGTGGGCAGCCTCGACGGACGACGCGGCCGGATTCGTGGTGCGAGAGTCGGTCGGTGGTGACGCGTTCAACGCGGGAGTTCAATGGACCGAACGGCTTCGGTGGGCAAAGGCCAACGGTCTCACCCCGCTTCAGGCCCTGCGGCACTGGGTCGGCGATGCCGAGGACGCCAAGGCGGGTGCCGCGAGCGGGGATGAACAGGAGGCACCGAGCCTGGAGGATTTGCAGGTAAAGGCGACGTGATCAGCAGCGTTTAGCCGGCCGGGTTCACCTGATGTCGGTGTGGGCTTGCCGATCGCCGCCCTCAGCTCGTCGGCCGCTTCGTGCAGCAGACGACTCAGCTCCGCCGTGTCCGCGCCGATGGTCACGCCGGGACGTCCCGCCGCCGGCCGGTGGGCCAACTCGTCGAGCGGGCGGGTCAACACCATCATGTGGCCCTCGGGAATCACCACGGCGCGGCCCGGCACCATGAAGTCGTCCGGGTAGGGCTCCGTCCGGGGCTCGTAGGGGCCGGGATCCTCGCCCAGCCGGACGGTCCACTCGGCAACCGCCTCGGCGAAGGTGATCGGCCGGTCGAGGGGGCCTGAGGCCCGACGGGAGATCAGATGACGTACGGGATCGGACGGTTCACCGGCCTGCGGCTCGGGCGCCTCGGAGGCGTCGAGTGCGGCCTCCAGCTCACGCCAGGCCTCCCGGCGCTCCTTCGGCCAACCGCCACCCGGGCGGTCCAGGCGCCACACACGGGTCTCTTCCACCCACATCATCCGCGCCGCCGCCGAATAAACGAGGTCGTAGGCGTCGGCAAGCTGCGTCTGGTCGCTCATCCCGGCTCTCCTTCACGACTGATCGGGTAACTCACATGCTCACACTGCGTTTTAGCGACCCGGTGAAGATCAAATCGCTGCGAGTGGGTCCTTCGGTGGGCGTCGAGCGAAAGCGGAAGAGGGCTGTGCGCGTGACTGCAACGGCACCTGCGAGTCCGTCACGGAGTGACCCTGCGGACGGCGTCGGGCCGCTGAACCATCCGGGGCGAGGCTACGTCTCACCAGGTGAAACGCGTACGTCGCTGCTGGGGAGGCACTCATGGCCATGGTCGGACTGTTCTGGATCGCCGAGGACGGTGGCGTGTACCTCGGAGCGCAGCCGGAGGGGTACGGGGCCGGGGTGCGGCTGACACGGGACTGGGTGGAGGGGCTGGGGACCGGGCAGAGCGCGGTGTGGGGCTGGTCGGAGATCCGGTCGGCCAGCGTGCGATACGTACGGATCCGGTCCAGCGCCCGGCTGCTCGCCACCACGGCCGTGGACCTCGTCACCAGCGCCGTCGCGGGCGGCGGGGAGGCCGCGGCCGCGTTCGAGGTGCACCTGGAGACCGTCGACAGGACCGTCGAGCTCAACACGCAGTCGGCCGCTGCCCTCGGCGGTTACGTCCAGTCCGAGTACGACCTCTCCGTCGCCCTGCTGGACCGCCTCGTGGCGGGTACGGCGGATGTCGACACCCTCGCACGCTGGGGCCGCGCCCACGCCGCCGAGGGCACGCCGCGACGCGAGCAGCGCGAGGCGCTGCTGCGGGCGTGGGCGGCGACCGAGGACTGAGCCGTGAGCCGCCAGGGGCGGACCTGCATCCCTGGCGCCGCCCCCCGTCTCTCGTCTCGCATCTCCCAGCTCCAGGGAACCCGGTCGCCCTCGCCCGCCGTCCCCCACAATGACCACTGGACACCGGGACACCGGAGGGACGCATCACCGAACGGGACACCCCACAGGACACTCCACAGAACCCCGCTCCACGGAACACCGCACGCGGCAAAGGCATTTCGGTCACCCACGCCCTGGAGCCGCACGACTGGTCCAACGAGGAGACCGCCGCGTACGAGGCGGCGATCGAGGCCGTGAACGGCGCGGTCGGCGCCTACAGCGCGACGATCGCGGCGGAGGAGGCCAAGGACGCCCCCGACCCCGCCGTCATCGAGGCCGCGCGCGCCGCGCAGGGGCGGCTGGCGAAGGAGCGGGAGCGGCTGCGCTCGGCCGACCGTGAGCAGATCGCCGAGGCCCGCTCGGGCTACGCCCACCTGGCCCGCGAGGTCCTGGCGGACGTCCCGTGACCGACCCGGCCTCTCCCCACCAGCCGGGCTAGTCATCGCCTTCACACCAGTTCCGGCTTGCCGCAGCCCGGCTCGTCTCGGGCGCGCGTCGAGGCCCTGTTCATGGGCGTGCCGCAGGCGATGAGCGACCAGGGGATCGTCAACCGGTACTGCGAGCAGCTCGCCGACCGGGGCCAGGGACGGCTGACCGTGCAGTCCAACGCCGACGAGTCCTACACCGGCGTCCTCGAACTCGCCGACCGCGTCGACCGGGGCGCCCTCGCCGACCTCGCGAGCGTCTACCGCCGGGGCGAGAACAAGCCCCGCTACAGCGACTCCCTCGACGGCACCGGCACCGGCACCGGCACCTGGGCCGGCCCGCCGGAACTGCGCCAGGCCCTCGCCACGGAACGGGCCCGCCCCTGGACGACGGCCGAGAGCGACTCCTTCGTCAGCACGCAGCTGCGCCTGCGCGAGAGCGCCCGGGCCCTCGGCCCCGAATGGCCGGATCGACTCGCCCGCATCGAGGACCAGGCCCGCCCCCTGCTGACCCCGACCGCCGCCGCCCAGCTTCCATCGACCGCACCCTCGACGCCGCAGCCACCCATGACACCTCCGGCACCCATGACACCTCCGGCACCCATGACACCTCCGCAGGGTCCGCCGGGCCCCGACCCCAACCGGCGCGGCAGGTAGTGGACGTAGCGGCACCAGGTGGCGGACAGCGACCTACCCGGTGGCACGGCGGACGCCGGACGGCGGACGGCCGGGCTCGGCCGTCGGACGGCGGGTCCTCACGTGAGGTCCGCCACCCTCGCCGCCCGCCCGTCGGCGGGGGAGGCAGTGCAGCGGGCTCTTTTAAAAATCTGACGCTGCAAACGAAAAAACTTGTGAGAATTGGTATTTGGAGTTTATAAATA
>NZ_JARGEE010000213.1:0-15646 GCF_033794485.1 Streptomyces sp. MB09-02B | reverse complement strand
GGGTGCGTCGGCGGGTGCGGCTCCGGTGGGGCTTCTCGCGCAGTTCCCCGCGCCCCTGAAAGACCAGCCCCCATGCACCCGCACCCGGCAACGCACCGCAGCAGCCCGCCCCTACCTCCGGTTCGGCGACCCCGCGAGCATCGGCATCGCCATGCCCGCCACCAACGCCGCCGGCACCGCCAGGGCCAGCCACACCGCCGTCGTGGTGTCGCCGCCGATGAGCGTGGTGAAGTTGGCGATGATCAGCCAGATCGCACAGGCGATACCGCCCGCGCCCAGGGCGGGGGCGATCAGCGTGTTCCAGAGCCGCGTGTCGCCGGACCGCTCGTGGCGGAAGTACACGATGACCGACACCGAGGTCAGCAGGTACAGCAGCATGATCGCCAGTACGGCGAGACCGCTGAGCCAGGAGAAGAGCGTGAGGACGGGGTCCTTGCCGGCCAGCGCGAAGGGGAACACCAGCAGCGCGGCCACACCGGTCTGCACGACACCCGCGAGCCACGGCGACTGGCGGCCGTTGAGCGAACTCAGGGAGCGCGGCAGCAGCCCCTCCCGGCCCAGCGAGAACAGGTAGCGGTTGGCGGAGTTGTGGAACGCCAGGATGCTGGCGAAGAGCGAGGTGGCCAGCAGGATCGGCAGCGCGTCGCCCGCCCACGCGCCGAGTTCGGCGGAGACCGGCGCGGCGACGAAACCGGCGCCGTCCCCGGCCTCCAGGGCCTTGCCCGCGGCGGCCGCGCTGGAGGAGGGGCCGTGCGCGGAGATCAGCATCCAGGACGTGAAGGCGAAGAACGCGGTGACGAGGACGACCGCCAGGTAGGTGGCCCGGGGGACGGTGCGGTGCGGCTCGCGCGCCTCCTCGCCGTAGATCGCGGTCGCCTCGAAACCGAACATCGACGCCACGGCGAACATCAGCGCCACCCCGGGCGCGCCGTCGAGCGCCGCCGACAGGGAGAAGGAGGAGCCGGGGGCCAGTCCCTCGGGGCCGCCGCCCTTGAAAAGCATCACCACGGCGAAGACCAGCAGCAGGCTGATCTCGGCGAGCACGAACACGGCGAGCACCTTGGCGCCCACGTCGACACCGGTCGCGCCGAGCACCTGTACGACCACCATCGTGCCGAGCGCGAACAGCCACCAGGGGATGTCCGTCTCCAGGTACTGCAGCGCCAGCCCGTTCATCACGGCACCGAACAGGCCGTACACCGCCGCCTGGATGGCGTGGTAGGCGAGGAGTGCCACACCCGCGCTGCCCGCGGCCGCCGTACCGCCGAGGCCCTTGCCGACGTACGAGTAGAAGGCGCCCGCGTCGACGACGTGGCGGCCCATCGCGACGTAGCCGACGGAGAACAGCAGGACGACGACGCCGGCCACGAGGTACATCGCGGGGACGCCCGGGCCGTTGCCGATGGCTATCGCCACCGGTGCCGCTCCGGCGACACCGGTCAGTGGTGCCTGTGCGGAGAGGACGAAGAAGAGGATGCCCAGGACGCCGAGCGCGTTCTGTTTGAGGGAGCCGGTGGACGCGTAACCGTCGCCGGCCGCGTGCCGGGTTCTGGGCGCACTTGTGGACATGGTTCACCTGTCGGGCGGAGGGGAAGAGTTTGGTTTCGGCTCAAACGAGCTGCCCCATGTTTGCTCCAACACGCCTGGCTGGCAAGGGAGTGACACGTGTAGGGCCACAGATTGTTCGGGTACTTACGACGTTCCGTGTGCGTCCGGCGCGGGCACGCGAAAGCGGTGTCCGACGGGGAGTCGATGCCTATCCGGCGGTCGAGGAATAGTGTGAAAAGGATGTAGTGGGACATATCGAAAGTAGGAGTGGAGTGCGGGCCTCGGCGGGGTGCGGCCTCGCTTGGGTGCGGACGCTGGGTGCGGACTCGGTGAGAGCGAGATGAGTGGGCATGGAACGGCGTGTGGTCGACGCAACCGGAGCGGGCCCCGGCCGGGACACCGTCGGTGAGGCGCTCACCGCGCGGGCCACCGTCGACGAACAGGGCACCGTCACCGGCTGGAGCGCCGGCGCGGAACGCCTCCTCGGGTACACCCCGACGCAGATCCTGGGCCTGCCCGCGGCCTCCCTGCTCGCCGAGGAGGCCCCGGCGGACGACCTCCCGGCCTTCTCCGACCTGCCGCGCTGGCACGGCACCCTCGTCCTCAGGCACCGCGACGGCCGCCGTCTGGAGGCCAGGGTGCTGGCGCACCACCGCACGTCCTACTGCGGGGTCCGCGACTGGTTCCTGGTCTCCGCCCTGGCGGGGACGCGGCCCCGTCCCGGCGACGACACGCTCGCGCTGCACGGCTTCCTGGACTCCCCGTTCTGCGCGACCTCGGTGCACGACACGGACCTGCGGTACCGCGTCTCCAACCGGGGCTCGCGCGAAGCGCTGGGCCTGGACGACGACGACCTGCGCGGGCTGCGCCTGTCGGAGGCCTTGGAAGATCCCGCCGCCGGGGAGGTCGAGCGGCTGATGAGGCTCACCCTGGAGACGGGTGAACCGCAGCACGTGGAGAACCACGCGCGCGCCCCCGGCGAGACCCGCGAGCACGCCTGGTCGGTCGACCTCTACCGGCTGCAGGACGAGGACGGCCACGTCCTCGGCGTGGCCACCACCGGGCACGACGTGACCGAGCAGTACTGGGCCCGCAAACGCCTCCAGCTGATCGCCGAGGCGGGCCGGCGTATCGGCAGCACCCTCGACGTGACGCGGACGGCCCAGGAACTGGCGGACACCGCCGTTCCGGACCTCGCCGACTTCATCAGCGTCGACCTGCTGGCCTCCCTCGACGACGGCACCTCCCTCCTCGGGGCGGCGGAGGAGTACGGCCGGGCTTTCCGACTGCCCGCTGCGGGCCGTCCCCTCGCCCTGCGGCGCATCGCCCACCGGTCCGTCCACCAGGGGACGCCCGAGGCGGTCGTCGCCCCCGGCGAGGTCGACGAGTACCCGGACGGTTCGCCGCCGGTGCGGAGTCTGCGGTCGGGGCGTGCCGTGCTGTTCCAGGTGACCGAGCCCGCGATCGCCGACTGGGTGGCCGAGGACCCGCTGAGGGCCGCCAGCGTCCGCGAATTCGGCTTCCACTCGGCGATGACCGTGCCGCTCACCGCTCGCGGCACCACCCTGGGCGTCGCCGTCTTCGCCCGCCACCGGCACCCCGACCCCTTCGAGGAGGACGACCTCGTCCTCGCCGAGGAGCTGGCGGCCCGGGCGGCGGTCAGCATCGACAACGCCCTGCGCTACGCGCGCGAACGCGGCACCGCCGTCACCCTCCAGCGCAGCCTGCTGCCGCAGAGCCTGCCCGAGCAGGCCGGGGTGGAGGTGGCCTCCCGCTATCTCCCGGCCGGGGCCCGCGCCGGGGTGGGCGGCGACTGGTTCGACGTGATCCCGCTCTCCGGTGCCAGGGTGGCGCTCGTCGTCGGCGACGTCGTCGGCCACGGTATCCACGCCTCCGCGACCATGGGCCGGCTGCGCACCGCCGTCCGCACCCTCGCCGACCTCGACCTGCCCCCCGACGAACTCCTCACCCACCTGGACGACCTGGTGGCCCGCCTGGCCACCGAGGCGGAGGCCGCGGAACGGTTCGCCGGGACGGGCGACCGCGGCCGGGGCGGGCTCACCGGGGGCGGCACGGCCGGCGTGACCGCCGCAGTCGTCGGCGCGACGTGTCTGTACGTCGTCTACGACCCCGTGTCGCGTCGGTGCACGCTCGCGCGGGCCGGGCATCCGCCGCCGGTCGTGGTGGGCCCCGACGGCACCGCCCGCCTGCTCGACATCCCGGCGGGGCCCCCGCTGGGCCTGGGCGGTCTGCCCTTCGAGTCACTGGAGACCGAGCTGCCCGAGGGCGGCCTGCTCGCCCTCTACACCGACGGCCTGATCGGGTCCCGCGGCGGTGCGGACGACGGCGCCCGCACCGACATCGACGACGGCATCACCCGACTGTGCCGGGCCCTCGCCGCGCCCGCCGCCACCTCCCTGGACGCGCTGTGCGACCGGGTCCTGGGCTCCGTACTGCCGGAACGGCCCAGCGACGACGTGGCCCTGCTCCTCGCCCGGCCCCGCGCCCTCGACCCGGACCGGGTCGCCACCTGGGACGTGGCCGCCGACCCCTCGGCCGTCGCCGAGGCCCGCAAGAACGCGCTCGGCCGACTGGAGGCCTGGGGCCTGAACGACGCGGCCTTCGTCACCGAGCTGGTCGTCAGCGAACTGGTCACCAACGCCATCCGGCACGCCGAGCCGCCCGTCCGGCTGCGGCTCATCCACGACGAGAGCCTCATCTGCGAGGTCTCGGACGCCAGCAGCACGGCACCCCACATGCGGCGCGCCCGCAGCTACGACGAAGGCGGCCGGGGTCTGCTCCTGGTCGCCCAGCTCACCCAGCGCTGGGGCACCCGCCCCACCCCGACGGGCAAGACGATCTGGACGGAACAGACCCTCGGATGACGTGCGCGGCCGTCCTACCGCCGGTCCTGCTTGGTGCCGGCGAGGGTGTCTGCGGCGTGCCGGGGACCGGGTCCGGACGAGAACTGACCGACGAGTTCACGGAAACAGACCAGCGCGGTGATGGGCGGAATTCCCACGATCACCATCGCCAGCAGGGAGCTCGGTGACTGGCCGATGCACAACGCGACCGCGGTGCCGGACGCGAGCAGCATCACCGCCCAGGACCGCCGGGCGGTGCGCTGTTGCACGGACGCCCGGATGATCGACAGACCCGCCAGCAGCCACGGCCCGTACACGGTCAGCGGCCACCAGCGCGCGAGATGCTCCGACACCACCAGCAGCGCGATGTCGCGCAGCTGAATGTATGAATAGGAGACGGACCAAAAAAGCATGGTCAGTGCGCATACGGCGATAGCCGTGATCAACAGTGCGACGGGGACGATCCTCGGGTTCCTGGCGAAGAAATGGGCACCCGGCCGGGGACGTCGCCGGCTGACCGGGCGGCGCGGGAGGTCACGGACGGCCGACAGCGTCGGTTCGGGAACCAGGCCGTGCGTCGCGTACGCCATCTGGATCAGCTCGGCGTCCGGGTCCCATACGTCCGAAGCGGCGCGCGGGCCCGGGAGCCAGATGGGCTGTGTGTCGATCTGCTGAACCCCGTCAGGGTTTTGATCCACCGAATCATAATCGGTTCTCATTTTGAATCCTGCTCCATGAGCAATCCGCTTTTCCGACCGGCACGAGGGGATGCCGAGCCTGATTTTGGGCATTCGGGAGAATAGCGATCGGCGCTGATTTCCGCGAGGAGCGAACCGCGGTGAATGGCCGTTGAAACAGAGAACTACCGGCCGCATCCGAACGAGTGAACTCGCGGAACGTGTACGGGGCAGAGGCCTCTGCCCAAGGCTCGGACGGTGACGCCTGCCCCTTCGAGACCCCGCTTCGGGAAAGGCGCCCCGACATGCGACGCACCCCTCCGCCGTCCGTTCGCCGCCGCGCTGCTGGTGGCGTCCGTGCCGGCCCCGTTGGCGACGACACCCGCGACGTCCGTGCACGCGGCGGCCGGCCGGTATGACGAAGGCCGGTACGACAAAGGCCGATACGACAAGGGCCGGTACGACAAGAACGACTGTCCGCGCGGCGGTCGGCCCCGCACTGACCGCCCGTCTGGACCAAGCCGTCGAGGGCGTCCGCCGCGAGGCCGGCATCCCCGGGGTCGCCGACACCGTCACCCGCCGGCCGATGACCCCCGGCCTGTTCATGAGGATCGGCAGCGAGACGAAGACGTGCACGGCCACCGCGCTCGCTGGTCGCCCGCGCGGTCACGGAGGTCGTCACACCGGACCACTACGACCGCCCCGCGCCCCGCGCTGAACTATTTGCCGTGAATGTGCACGTATAAGCCGTGCCCGGTCGGTTACCCGCACGGCATGATGCGAACGCTGAAACGGCACAGAGGGCATGGACGGCACGGTGGGCACCCGGGTTACGGCGGGCACACCGACCAGGTCGAGCGCGACGACCGGTTCGCGCGCGACGAGGAGGTCGAGCGCGACGAGGAGGTCGAGCGCGGCGAGCAGGCCGACCGCTACGAGGGGGCCGGGCGCGGCGACGAGGGCGGGGCCGCGCGGGCGGCGCCCACGGCCGGGCCCGACGAGGAGGTGGAGCGGCGGGCGCCGGACAGCCCCACCGACCTGCCGAAACGCTCCTGGTGGGCGGTGCTGAAGGGCACCGTGAAGGAGTTCAAGAAGGACGAGCTGACCGACCGGGCGGCGGCGCTGACCTACTACGGGATCCTCGCCCTGTTCCCGGCGCTGCTGGCGCTCGTCTCCCTGCTGGGGATCGTCGGGCGCTCGGCGACGCAGCAGGTGCTGGACAACATCCAGCAGCTCGCCCCCGGCGCCGCGCGGGACGTCCTCACCAACGCCGTCCAGCAGATGCAGGGCAATGCCGGGCTGGGTTCGATCATGGCGATCGTGGGCCTGGTGCTCGCGGTGTGGTCGGCCTCCGGCTATGTCGCGGCGTTCATCAGGAGCGCGAACGCGGTGTACGACGTCCCCGAGGGCCGTCCGGTGTGGAAGGTGCTGCCGGTCCGGGTCGGGGTGACGGTGGTGCTGATGGTGATGGCGGTGATCAGCGCCCTGATCGTGGTGTTCACCGGCGCCCTCGCCAAGGAGGTCGGCACCGCGCTCGGGGTCGGTGACACGGCGCTCACCGTGTGGTCGATCGCGAAGTGGCCGGTGCTGGTCCTGCTGGTCACGATCATGATCGCGGTCCTGTACTGGGCCACCCCGAACGCCAAGGTCCGCGGTTTCCGCTGGATCACCCCGGGCAGTCTGCTCGCCCTGCTGATCTGGATGGTGGCCTCGGCCGGCTTCGCGTTCTACGTGGCCAACTTCGGTTCGTACAACCGGACCTACGGCGCCATCGCCGGAGTGATCATCTTCCTGGTGTGGCTGTGGATCACCAATCTGGCGATCCTCCTCGGTCTGGAGTTCGACGCCGAACTGGCGCGTCAGCGTGCCCTGGCGGGTGGCCATCCGCCGCACGAGGAGCCGTACGTCGAACCGCGCGACACCCGCACGTGGGACGAGGAGGACCGACGGCGCCTCGGCGCCGACGGGCAATGACAGTCGATGACGGTGGCTGACGGGCGGCGCGGGGACACGCCGTCGGATGGACCATCGGGCCGGTTCGCGCGGTTCATGGTCATATCTTGCGGAATATGAAGAAATGGCATATTGGCTATCTGGCATGCGTCGCGGCGGTCGTCGGGGTGGGGCTCGGGGCCGCCCCGCAGGCCGTCGCCCACCATCCGACCCATGTGGTCTTCCCCGGCGAGTCCATCCAGCAGGCGGTCGACGCGGCGGCGTCCGGGGACACCGTGCTCGTGGCCTCCGGCACCTACCGCGAGAGCGTCCGGATCGGCACCCATGGCATCACCCTGCGCGGCATGGGCCCGCGTACCGTCGTCGAACCGGCCGTGAAGAAGGCCGCCGACGGGTGCGGTGACGCGGGCAACGGCATCTGCGTGATCGGGACGAAGGACCACAAGGTCGAGGACGTCACCGTCGCCAACCTGACCGTGACCGGCTTCACCGGGTCCGGGGTGTTCGCGCAGGACACCGACCGGCTGACCGTGCGGCACGTGACGGCCGTGAAGAACGGTGTGTGGGGCATCGCCCAGGAGCGTTCGGTGCGCGGCGTGTTCCGCAAGAACACCGCCCGGGACAACGGCGACGCCGGTCTGTTCCTCGCGAACACCGTCAAGGCCGAGCAGGGCGCCACGGACAGCGGCGGCACCGTCGTCGCCCACAACCGCCTGGAGGGCAACCGGATCGGCCTCACCGTCCGGCGCCTGCGCAACCTCACCGTCGCGGACAACCACCTCACCGGCAACTGCGCGGGCGTCTTCGTCGTCGGCGACGAGAACATGCCGAGGGCCGGCGCCCTGACCGTGCGCGACAACCTCATCGACCGCAACAACAAGTCCTGCCCGAAGACCGCGCGACTGGACGCCCTCCAGGGCACCGGCATCGTGCTGACCGGCGCCGAGGACACCCTGGTCACGCGGAACCGGATCACCGGCAACGCCGGCGCCTCCCCGCTGTCGGGCGGCATCGTCGTGTGGAAGAGCTTCGTGGGCACCACCAGCGAGCGGAACCGGATCACCGAGAACGTGCTGGAGAACAACTCCCCGGCGGACATCGTCAACACCGACACCGCCGGCAAGGGCAACACCTTCTCGGGCAACACCTGCGCGGCGTCCAAGCCCGCCGGACTGTGCTGAGCGACCGGCCGAGGTCGTCCATGAACTCGAAGAAGGAAGGCGTCGTATGACGACCGCTCAGACCAGACCGGCGGGGGAGCCGTCACCCTCCGCCCGCACCACGCGGACCCAGGCCGTCCACACCTCCGCCCACGGGACCCAGGCCGCCCCGCCGCCACCCATGCGGTTCAGGGAGCTCGTCTTCGGCGCGGCGGTCGCCGGCGCCCTGCGTGCCGCAGCCCGGCTCGGGGTCGCCGACGCCCTCGGCGACACCCCGCTGTCGGCGGAGGACCTCGCGGCGGCGGTGAAGGCCCAACCGAAGCCGCTGCGGCGGCTGTTGCGGGCCCTGTCCTGCCACGGCGTGTTCACCGAACGGCCCGACGGGACGTTCGCGCACACCGACATGTCCCGGCTGCTGCGCGAGGACGACCCGCACAGCCTGCGCGCCATCGCCCTGTGGTGCACCGAACCGTGGACCTGGGACGCCTGGCCGAAGCTCGACGAGGCCGTGCGCACCGGCCACAACGTCGTCGAGGACCTGTACGGCAAGGAGTTCTTCGTCTACCTCAACGAGGACGCCCCGGAGTCGGCGGACGTCTTCAACCGGGCCATGACGACGTCCAGCGTCCAGTCCGCGCGGGACGTCGCCGAGTTCCTTGATCTGTCGGGGAGTTCGTCCGTCGCCGACATCGGCGGGGGACAGGGCCATGTGGTCGCCAGCCTGCTGGAGAAGTACCCCGAGCTGCACGGCACCCTGCTCGACCTGCCGCGTGTGGTGCAGAACGCCGACCCCCGGCTGCGACCGGGCGGCGCGCTCGCGGACCGCACCCGCGTCGTCCCCGGCGACTGCCGCGAGGCCGTCCCGGTCCGGGCCGACACCTACGTCATCAAGAACATCCTGGAGTGGGACGACGACAGCACCGCCCGGCTGCTGCGCAACGTCATCGGGGCGGGCGGCCCCGGCACCCGGGTCGTCGTCATCGAGAACCTCGTCGACGACTCGCCGTCGATGCGGTTCAGCACCGCCATGGACCTGCTGCTGCTCCTCAACGTCGGCGGGGCCAAGCACACCACCGCGAGCATGTCCTCCCGGCTGACGGCCGCGGGGCTGCTCATCGACGACGTACGGCCGGTCAACGCCTATCTGCACGCGTTCGACTGCCACGTCCCCGGATGACGAGCGACGGGCCGCCGGGCACGCGCGACGCGCGTGCCCGGCGGCCCGTCGGTGCGTTCAGGAGCGTTCGTCCCGCTCCCAGCGGTAGAAGCAGTTCGCCATCGCGTCCTTCGGCGAACGCCAGGTCGCCGGGTCGTACGCGGAGACGTACGCCGACAGGCGTTCGCTGATGGCCCGGAACTCGGGGTGTCCGGCCATCTTCGTGATGACGGGCGTGGGGTCCCGCTCGGACTCGACGAGGTGGATGTACACGTCGTCGAACTGGAAGAGGCTGCGCCGGGAGACCCCGATGAGGTGCGGCAGCTCCCCCCGGTCGGACTCCTCGAAGATCTTGGCGATGTCCGGGGCGGCGCCCGGGGCCATCCGGGCGACGATCAGGGATTGGTGCATGGGTGTCGTTCTCCGTCCGAATACGGGGGTCGGGTTCGGCCGTCTCAGTCGGTCAGACCCGGCGCGGCGCCCTGTTCGGCGGCGGCCTTCTCGATGCGGTCCCGGATCAGGGCCATCTGGACCTTGGAGTTCCGGTTGATGTTGTCGGTCATCCAGTCGTCGTCGACCGGCGCGTCCGGCTTCATGGAGAAGTCCTGCGTCCACATCATGCGGGTGCCGCCGGGGACCTTCTCGTACTCCCACAGGATGTTCATGTAGGCGAAGGGGCCGGTCTCGACGCGGCGGGCCTCCACGCTGAGCGTCTCGCGGTCCGCCTCCCGTTCCGAGACCCAGCTCCACACCTTGCCGTTCTCGTCCGGGTGCATCGTCAGCCGGAACGTCACCCGGTCGCCCTCCCGGGAGAGGATCTCGGCGCTGGCGTACTCGCTGAACAGCCGGGGCCAGTTCGCCACGTCGTTGGTCATGTCCCAGACCAGGTCGACGGGCGCGGCGATGGTGATCTCGTTCTGCGTGTGTCCGGCCATCTCAGGCTCCCGCCATCAGCGCGCTGTTGACCTGGTCGAGGAACTGCTTCGGGCTCTTGGACTTCTCCGCGTCCGGCGGCATCGGCGTGCCGTACCGGTTCTCCAGTTCGCCGACGATGCCGAGCAGGCCGAGCGAGTCGATGCCGAGGACGTCGAAGCCGGACTCGTAGCGCTGCCGCAGCTCCTCCGGGGTGACGGTGACCCCGGCGGCCTTCTTCATCAGCTCGGACAGTTCTTCCACGGTGATGCGGTCACTCATGCGGTTCTCCTTGGTGCAGAGGTGGTGCGTCGGTGCGGTGGTGGTGCGTCGGGAGGGATGGTCAGGAGGGGGCGCCGGGGCCGAGCCGCAGCACCAGCGCCGAGTTCGACCCCATGAGGCCCCGGCTGAGGACCAGCGCCGTGCGCGGCTCGGCGGCGCGGGCGCGGGCGGTGACGAGGTCGAGGTCGTGGCAGACGTCGAAGACGTTCGGGGTGGGCGGGATGACGCCGTGCTCCATCGCGAGCACCGCCGCCGCCACGTCCAGCACGGCCGCCGCGCCGTTGCCCCGGCCGACGGCGGTCTTCGGCGCCGTGACGGGGACCCGGGTGCCGTGCGCGCCGAGGGCGTCCGTGATCGCCAGGGCCTCGGCGCGGTCCGCCTCCGGGGTGCCGAGGGCGTCGGCGAAGACCACGTCGACCTCCTCGGGGGCGCAGCCCGCCTCCTCCAGGGCGCCCCGGATTGCCTCGGCGAGGCCCGCCCGGGACTCCTCCCAGCGGGAGGCGCCGGTGAACGTCGCCGCGTGGCCCGCCAGGTGGGCCCGGACGGCAGCGCCGCGTTCCCGGGCCGTGTCCTCGGCCTCCACGACGAGCATGGCGCCGCCCTCGGCGGGCACGAACCCGCAGGCTGCCGAGGTGAAGGGGCGGTAGGCACGCTCCGGGTCGGCCACGGTGCTCAGCTCCGGGTAGCCGAGCTGGCACACCACCGAGTAGGGGGCGAGCGGCGCCTCCGTCGCGCCGGTCACCATCACGTCGGTGCCGCGCCGCACGGCCCGCGCCGCGTGCGCGACGGCGTCGAGACCGCCGGCCTCGTCGGACGCGATCACCCCGCAGGGGCCCTTGAAGCCCCGGCGGATGGAGATCTGGCCGGTGCTCGCGGCGTAGAACCAGGCGATGGACTGGTACGGGCCGACGAACCGGCTGCCCTTGGACCACAGCTGCTGCAGCTCCCGCTGCCCGAACTCGCCGCCGCCGGAGCCGGCCGCCGTGACCACGCCCACCGAGAACGGGGCCGCGTCGGTCTCGGACCGGTCGAGGCGGGCGTCGTCGAGTGCCTGGTCGGCGGCGGCCATCGCGAAGTGCGTGAAGCGGTCGGTCTGGACGAGGTAGCGCTCCTCGACCGCCGAGGGCGGGTCGAAGTTGCGGACTTCCCCGGCCACCCGCAGCGGCAGGTGCTCGCAGCCCTCGCGGGTGACCCGGTCCAGGACGCTGATGCCCTCCCGGGTCGACTTCCAGAACGTCTCGGTGCTCGTTCCGTTGGGCGCGACCACGCCGATTCCGGTGACGGCCGCGCGCCGAGGACGCCGCCTGCTCCGTTCGCTCATCGTGTCTTCTCCCTCGGCAGACTCATGACCACCGCGGACTGGAAGCCGCCGAACCCGCTGCCCACGGAGAGCACGTTGGTCAGCTTCCGTTCGCGGGCGACGCGCGGGACGTAGTCCAGGTCGCACTCGGGGTCGGGGGTCTCGTAGTTCGCGGTGGGCGGGACGACCTGGTGGGCCAGGGCCAGCGCGCAGGCGACGACCTCGATGGCGCCGATCGCGCCGAGCGAGTGGCCCACCATGGACTTGATGGAGCTCATGGGCGTGTCGTAGGCGTGCGCGCCGAGCGTGCGTTTGACGGCCGCCGTCTCGTGCCGGTCGTTCTGCTTGGTGCCCGAGCCGTGCGCGTTGACGTAGTCGACGGCCGTGCGGTCCAGGCGTGCGTGGTCGAGGGCGTCCTCGATGGCCCGCGCCATCTCCAGGCCCTCCGTGGTCAGACCGGTCATGTGGTAGGCGTTGCCGAAGGTGGCGTAGCCCCCGATCTCGCAGTACACGTGCGCGCCCCGGGCCCGGGCGTGCTCCAGCTCCTCCAGGACGAGGACGGCTCCGCCCTCGCCCATGACGAAGCCGTTGCGGTCGGCGTCGAAGGGGCGGGAGGCGTGGGCCGGGTCGTCGTTGTCGGGGGAGGTGGCCTTGATCGCGTCGAAGCAGGCCATGGTGATCGGGGAGATCGGCGAGTCCGACGCCCCGGCTATGCAGATGTCGGCGCGGCCCTCCTCGATGGTGTGGAAGGCGTATCCGACGGCGTCGAGGCCCGAGGTGCAGCCGGTGGAGACGGTCTGCACCGGGCCGCGCGCCTCGAAGCGTTCCGCGACGGTGGAGGCGAGGGTGCTGGGCGCGAACGCCCGGTGCAGATGCGGACCGGCCTCCCGGTGGTCCACGTCCCAGCGCCGGCCGCTGTGGCTGACCAGCACGTAGTCGTGCTCCAGCCGGGTGGTGCCGCCGACAGCGGTGCCCAGGGACACCCCGACCCGCCAGGGGTTCTCCGCGGCGAGGTCGAGGCCGGAGTCCCGTACCGCCTCCTCGCCGGCGACCAGGGCGAACTGGATGTACCGGTCGCAGCGGGCGATCAGGTCCGCGTCCAGTCCGTGGGCCGCCGGGTCGAAGTCGCACTCGGCGGCGATCCGCGAACGCAGCCCGGACGGGTCGAAGAAGGTGATGCCGCGCGTCGCCGTACGGCCGCCCGCCAGGAGGTCCCAGAACGCCGGGACGCCGATGCCGCCGGGGGCGACGATGCCTATGCCGGTGACCGCCACGCGCCTGGTCATGCGCGGACCCGGGTGTGTTCGGCCGCCCGTGCGGCGTGCGCCGCCTCCACCGGGATCGGTACGCCGTTCGCGTCCTCGGTGTCGACGTGGCCGAGCGGCGGGCTCGGGGCCAGTGGGCCGAGGTGGAAGACCATGCGGGCCTCCACGTTGCCGACGTTGCGGAAGCGGTGCCGCATGTGGGCGGGGATCAGCAGCCCCTGCTCGGGCCGGAGTTCGTGGGCCTCGCCGTCGAGGTCGACCTCCAGCTGCCCGCAGATGACGTAGATGAACTCCTCGGAGTACGGGTGGTAGTGCTCGGCGATGCGGTCGCCGGGCGCCACGATGGCCACGCCCATGAAACCGCTGGTGGAGCCGACCGTGGTGGGGGTGAGCATGGCGCGCAGATCCCCGCCGCGCCGGGTGTTGGGCTCGACCTCACTGACGTCCACGACTCTGGGATGGCGATTGATCACGACGTTCCTCCGAACGTGAGCTGCATCGGACTGGTGGGAGGTGGTCAGGCGTCGGGCGCCCGGCGGTCGGTGACGAGGTCCATGCGGGCGACCGTGAGCAGGCGGGCGGGGGCGCCGTCACGCGGCGAGCCGTCCATGCCGAGGGCGTCGCCGTCGAGGAGCGCCGTCAGCTCGGCCGCGCGGGCGCGGTCGGTGAGCCCGAGCACGGGGCCCGGGTCGGCGTCGAGGCCGCCGCGCACGTCGACCAGCCGCACCACGATGTCGTCGCGCTGGAAGATCGTGCTGCGCAGCACCGGGCCCTGCGGGTCGTCCGCCGCCGCCTCGTCCTGCCGGGCGAGCAGTTCGGCCAGCCGCAGCCCGCGGCCCTCACGGGCCGGGTAGTACAAGGCGTGCCGTACGGCGTCCGGGCTCTCCTGGCCGGCCGTCACATGGTGGACGGCGGGCAGCGCCGCGCGAGTGAAGAAGACCCGGGCCGAGTCCGGGTCGTCGAGGTCGCGGTCCTGCTCCAGATAGGGGTTGATGGCCTCCTCGACGGCCCGTACCTCGGGCTGCCGGGCGACGTGCCGCAGCGCGGCCAGCAGGTCGCCGCGCACCTCGACGGCGCGGACCACCCGGTTGCCGTGCATGAACAGGGAGGTGCGGCACAGCCGGGTGGTGTCGTCGACCCTCGGCTCCGGCGCGGCGTAGTCGGCGAGGATCCTGGCGACCTTCTCCTCGCTGCCGGGCTTGACCGTGAAGGTGAGCGCGTGCCGGATCAGGCCGTCGCCGATCCGGGGCGAGGTCTGCAGCCGGCGCTCGCCCGCCTCGGCCTCCACCGCCGGGCCGCCGGTCTCGCGGACGATGTGGAAGCGCAGCGAGCGGGTGTCGCGCACGCAGTCGTGCAGCGGCCGCACCATCTGCACGTGCTCCTCGCTGTTGACCCAGGTGAGGAAGGGCGGGGCGCTCTCCCACTCGCTGGTGATGAGCCATTGGGAGGGGTTCTCGATGGACTGGCACAGCTGGTCGCTGACGTGCCCGGGGACGGACGCGACCTGGTTGCACAGTTGCTCGTACGCCTCCAGGAACTGCTGCTGGGCACCGTCGTAGACGTCCACGAGGAGGACGACACGGAGCCGGGAGCCGTCGAAGACGGACTGGGAGACACGCTGCGACACCTGTCGCCGCAGTGACTCCGAAACACGTTCGGACGTGGTGGTCATCCTGCGCACATCTCCTCGGTGGGGGGCAGACAAGGGCGAGCGTCGGCCGGATCGGCGTGACGTCGGCGTGCCTCGATCCTGAGCCCGGCCCCCGGGGCGCGCGACTCGTATGCACTGCGCGGGTGACCGGTGCACCGGGCGGGTGACGGAGGCTCCGGGCGGGTGACGGGTGACGGGTGACGGGTGACGGGTGACGGGTGCCGCGGACAGCGGAGGTCTCGCGGTGACCGGCCGGGCCGTCGTGCGGCGCGGCCGGTCACGCGGCTATCGCGCCCGGCACGGGTCAGGCCACGCCGTCGGCGGTCTTCCTGCGCCGCGCCGCGTACAGCCCGGTCCCGGCGACGGCCAGGACGGCGAGCCCGCCCGCGGTCACGGCCGGGGCGGCGAGGCCGCCACCGCCGGTGTGCATCCCGCCGCTGGGCTTCTCGTGCTTGCCGCCCCAGGACTCCTCGTCCTGTCCGCCGCCTCGGGAGCCTTCCTCCTGCTTGCCGCTCCAGGAGCCGTCGTCCTGCTTCCCGCTCCAGGACCCCTCGTCCCGCTGGGCGGTCCCGGAGGCCGTCTGGTCCTGCCCCTGGGCGTGCTCCTCGCCGTGGGAGGAGTCCGAGCCGTCCCAGCCGCCGGACGCGTACGCGACGGGCGCGCCGAACGCGAGGAGGGCGGAGGCCGCCCCGGTGGCCATGAGCAAACGAACAGAGCGCATCTGACGATCCTTCCGTCGGCGGGGCGGGCAGCCGACGCCTCGTCAGCTGTGGTGACCCGCCCCCGACGTGATCCACCGTCAACCACCACCCTTTCTCTTATACCCCCCCCCGACCCCACAAAACGGGCAAAAAACTGTTTTGCTGCGTTACTCTGAA
>NZ_JARGEE010000212.1:0-15761 GCF_033794485.1 Streptomyces sp. MB09-02B | reverse complement strand
TTTTTGCTGTTTTTTTTCTTTTTTCTTGTATCGGACTCGAGCGATATTCACACAAGTCTTTTCGTCGGCATCTTCAGATGTGTATAAGAGACGGCTCAGGAACCGCAAGGAGCCGACCCGAACGGAGCCCGCGATGCCCTTCGCCCGACTGGCCGCAGCCACCACCCCCACCTGCCACATCGGTTTCGGCCTCGCCGCAGTCGCCCGCCCCGGCTACATCAACCTCGGCCGCGACGCCGACCTCGGAGAGACCCGCACGGTCGAGGCCCTCCGCACCCGCACCCACGAACTCCTCGACGCCGCCTACGCCCAGGGCGTCCGCTACTTCGACGCGGCCCGCTCCTACGGCCTCTCCGAGGAGTTCCTCGCCGACTGGCTCCGCGCCCGCCCCGGCCTCGACGACGTGGTCATCGGCAGCAAGTGGGGCTACACCTACACCGCCGACTGGACCACCGACGCCGAGAAGCACGAGGTCAAGGACCACGGTCTCCCGACGTACGAGCGGCAGCGCGCCGAGACCGCCGAGCTGCTCGGCGACCGGCTCGACCTCTACCAGATCCACTCGGTGACCCCGGACAGTCCGGCCCTCACCGACAAGGAACTCCACGCCAGGCTGGCGGAGGCGGCTGCCCAGGGCGTCACCGTCGGCTTCTCCACCAGCGGCCCGGCCCAGGCGGACGCCATCCGCACCGCCCTCACCGTGACCGTCGACGGCGAGCCCCTCTTCCGTACCGTCCAGTCGACGTACAACGCGCTGGAGACCTCCGCCGCCCCCGCCCTCGCCGAGGCGCACGACGCCGGGCTCACCGTGATCGTCAAGGAGGGCATGGCCAACGGCCGACTGGCCGGTCCGCACGCCCCGGACGCGCTGAGGGCCGTGGCCGAGCAGACGGGCCTCGGCTGCGACGCGGTCGCCCTCGCGGTGGTCCTGCGGCAGCCGTGGGCCGGTGTCGTCCTGTCCGGTGCCGCCACCGTCACCCAGCTCGCCTCCAACCTGCACGCGGCGGTCGTCGACCTCGACGAAGACCAGCTGACCCGCCTCGCGGACCTCGCCGAGGACCCGCGGACGTACTGGGAGAAGCGCGGCAGCCTGCCCTGGCACTGAGAGGAACCCGCCGACGCCACAGCCGTGAGACGCCCATGCCCGCGATGAGACATGAATGTCTCATCTGGGCTACAGTTGTCTCATGGCCGTCGATCGTGAACACGTGCTGCGCAGCGCAGCCGCACTGCTGACCCGCAAGTCCACCGCGACCATGGACGAGGTCGCCAAGGCCGCCGGGATCAGCCGGGCCACGCTGCATCGCCACTTCGCCGGGCGCGACGCGCTCGTCCGGGCGCTGGAGGCGCTCGGCATCGAGGAGTGCGAGGCCGCGCTGGCCGCGGCCCGCCCGGCCGAGGGCCCGGCGCGCGACGCCGTACGCCGGCTGGTGCGCGAGATCGAACCGGCCGCGGGCCTGCTCGCCTTCCTCTACACCGAGAACCAGCTGTTCGAGGGGGAGGGACAGCACGAGGGCTGGGCCCGGATCGACGCCGCCATCGCGACCCTGTTCAAACGCGGCCAGGCGGCGGGCGAGTTCCGCATCGACCTCACCCCGGCCTGGCTCACCGAAGCGCTCTACGGCCTGCTCGCCTCCGGCGCCTGGGCGGTCTCGGAAGGCCGCGTGGCTCCCAACGACTTCACCTTCATGATCACCGAGCTGCTGCTCGGCGGCGCCCTGCGCCACCCCGAACGACCGGGTCACCCCGAAGGATCGGAACACGCCGAACACGCCGAACACCCCGAACAACCGAGAGAGGAATCATGACCAGCACCCTGCGGCCGGCCCGCACCGTCGAGGCGGAGAAGAGGCCGGGCCGCTGGCTCGCGCTCGCCGTCCTGGTGCTCGCCGTGCTGCTGGTGGCCGTCGACGCGACCGTCCTCGGTCTCGCGACCCCCTACATCAGTGAGGACCTGGCGCCCTCGGGCACCCAGCTCCTGTGGATCGGCGACATCTACTCGTTCGTGATCGCGGGCCTGCTCGTCTCGGCCGGCAGCCTCGGCGACCGCATCGGCCGCAAGAAGCTCCTGCTGATCGGCGCAACCGCCTTCGGCGCGATATCCGTGCTCAACGCCTACGCGACCACGCCCGAGACGATGATCGTCGCGCGGGCGCTGCTCGGAGTCGCGGGTGCGACCCTGATGCCCGCCACCCTCGCCCTGATCCGCAACCTCTTCCACGACCCGCGCGAACGCAGCCTCGCCATCGGCATCTGGGGCGCCACGGCCTCCGCCGGTACAGCGGTCGGACCGGTAGTCGGCGGTTTCCTGCTCGAACACTTCTGGTGGGGCTCGGTCTTCCTCATCAACCTGCCCGTGATGGCCGTCCTGGTCCTCGTCGGCATCAAGCTGCTCCCCGAGTCCCGCCACCCGAACCCGGGCCCGTGGGACATGCTCAGCGTCGGCCTGTCGCTGGTCGGGATGATCGGGGTCGTGTACGCGGTGAAGGAGACCGCCACCCACGGCGTCGACGGCAACGCGCTCGCCGCCGGTCTCTTCGGTGCCGCCGGGCTGTTCTTCTTCGTACGCCGTCAGCTCACCCTGCCGCACCCGCTGCTGGACATGCGCCTGTTCCGCGACCGGGGCTTCTCCGGAGCCGTCCTCGCCGACCTGCTGACCATTCTGGGTCTGTCCGGGCTGGTTTTCTTCCTCTCCCAGTTCCTGCAACTGGTCCAGGGCCGGGGCCCGTTGGAGGCGGGTCTCGCCGAGCTCCCGGCGGCGATCGGAGCGGTGGCCGCGGGCCTGGTCGCCGGCGCGACGGCCCGCCGCTTCTCCGTCCGGTCCGTGGTGGCGGGCGGCCTCGCGGCCATCGGCCTGGCCCTCGCCCTGCTCACCCTGGCCGACCGCTCCACCGGCTACCCCCTGATCGGCGTCGCCCTGCTGGTCGTCGGCATCGGTGCCGGCTTCTCCTTCACGGTCACCGCCGACGTCATCCTCTCCAGCGTCCCCAAGGAACAGGCGGGGTCGGCCTCGGCCGTCTCCGAAACGGCGTACGAGCTGGGCGCGGCCCTGGGCATCGCGGTCCTGGGCTCGATCGTGACGGGCGTCTACCGCGACTTCGCGGCGCCCCCGGGCACCCCGGAAGGAGCGCACGAGTCGTTGGGCGGCGCGGTCGAGGCGGCGGCGGGAATGCCGCCGGCCACGGCCGAGGCCCTGCTGTCCTCCGCGAGGGAGTCCTTCGTGGACGGCCTCACGATCGCGGCGGGCGCGGGCGCGGCGGTCCTCCTGGCCACGGCGGTGGCGGCCTGGTTCATGCTGCGCGGACAGCACCTGGAAAACGCCGCTTAGGCCAGCAGCCCCAGGGGCGCGGGGAACTGCGCGACCAGCCCCCACGGACCCGCACCCGATAAACGACCGAGCCCGGCACCCCCCGCTACCAGCGCCTGAAGAACCCCGCTCAGCAACAGCATGCCCAGGGGCGCGGGGAACTGCGCGACCAGCCCCCACCGACCCGCACCCGACAAACAACCGAACCCGGCACCCCCAGCGGAGCGCCACCGCGGAGCTAAGCCGCTTCCTTGGCCTTGGACGCGTACATGTCCACATACTCCTGCCCCGACAACCGCATGACCTCGGCCATCACGGAGTCGGTCACCGCCCGCAGCACATACCGGTCCCGGTCCATCCCCTCGTACCGGGAGAACTCCATCGCCTCACCGAACCGCACGGTGACCCGCCCCGGCCGGGGCAACCCCGCCCCACCCGGCTGCAGCTTGTCCGTCCCGATCATCGCGAAGGGAACGACCGGCGCCCCGGTCATCAACGTCAGCCGGGCGATCCCGGTCCGCCCCCGGTACAGCCGGCCGTCGGGCGACCGGGTCCCCTCGGGGTAGATGCCGAACACCTTGCCCTCGTCCAGGATCCGCCGCCCGGTCATCAGGGCGGCGACCCCTCCCCGGCCGCCGTCGCGGTCGACGGGGATCATGCCGACCCCGGTGAAGAACCAGGCCATCAGGCGGCCCTTGATCCCCTCGCCGGTGACGTACTCGTCCTTGCCGATGAAGAAGACCTGCCGGTCGCAGACCAGCGGCAGGACCATCGAGTCGATGAAGGTCAGATGGTTGCCGGCGAGGATCACCGGACCGTCCCCCGGAATGTTCTCCGCACCCTCCACCCGGGGGCGGAACATCAGGCGCATGATCGGTCCGAGCACTGCCTTGATGAGCACGAAGCGGGACAACGGGCCCTCCCATGTCAAGCGTTCCGGTACAAGTCTGTGCAGGTGAGGACGATACTCCCGGCCCACGGGGCGGCGCACGTCGGGTTCACCGAGTGGATACCATCTGTTGACGCTGTTTTACCTGCGGTGACGCTGCGGTGGCGGGTCGTCACCCGGTTGCCACATGTGACGGACATCGCGTCACCGAACCGACACTCCGTCAAATTCCGCCTCCCGCGCGACACAAGGCGTCTTCCGCGTGTTCGGTCCCAGGTCTCCCAACGGTCACCTCAGGACACCTACGATCGTCCCGCTTTGACAGGTGCAGGGCATCACGGTGGAGGAGCCGTTCATGGGGACGCAGGAGTCGCGGCAGTCGCAGGCCGCGAAGGACGCGAACGAACAGGGACGCGGAACGGGCCGACGGGCGCTGCTCGGTGCCGCGGTGCTCGGCGCGGGCGGAGCGGTCCTCGGACCGCCGGCCGCGGCGAGAGCCGACGAGGCGGCGCCGCAGGCCAGGGCGACCGGTCACTCGGGCGGCGGCTACCGGAGCCTGCCGGTGCCGACGGTCATCGCCCACCGAGGGGCCAGTGGCTACCGCCCGGAACACACGCTCGGGTCGTACCAGCTCGCCCTCGACATGGGCGCGCACGTCATCGAGCAGGACCTCGTGCCCACCAAGGACGGCCATCTCGTATGCCGTCACGAGAACGACATCACCGCCACGACCGATGTCGCGGCCCACCCCGAGTTCGCGGGCCGGAAGACCACCAAGGTCGTCGACGGCGTCACCTACACCGGCTGGTTCACCGAGGACTTCACCCTCGCCGAGCTGAAGACCCTGCGCGCCAAGGAGCGCATCCCGGGCAACCGCCAGGAGAACACCCTGTACGACGGCCGCTGGGAGATCCCCTCCTTCGAGGAGGTGCTGCGCTGGGCCGACAGAGAGGGCAGGAAGCGGGGCCGGCGCGTCTGGCTGCACGTCGAGACCAAGCACCCCACCTACTTCCGCAAGCTCGGCCTCGGCCTGGAGGAGCCGCTCGCCAAGCTGCTGCGCAAGTACGACCGGCACAAGAAGAACTCGCCGGTCTTCCTGCAGTCCTTCGAGCCCAGCAGCATCCAGCGCCTGAACCGGCTGGTCGACAGCCCGCTCGTCGTCCTGCTCTCCGGCGCCGCCACCCGCCCCTGGGACTTCGTCGAGGCCGGCGACCCGCGCACCGTCGCCGACCTGGTCAAGCCGGCCGGCCTCGCCTGGATCGCCTCGTTCGCCAACGGCATCGGCCCCACGCTGGACCTGATCATCCCGCGCGACTCGGGCGGCAACCTGACCACGCCGACCACCCTCGTCACCGACGCGCACGCCAAGGGCCTGATCCTGCACCCCTACACGATGCGCAACGAGAACAGCTTCCTGCCCGCGAACTTCCGCAAGGGCACGGACGCCAACGCCTACGGCGACTCCTTCGGCGCGTTCAAGGTGTACTTCGACACCGGCATCGACGGCATCTTCACCGACAATCCGGACACAGGTCTGCTGGCCCACGCGGACTTCGTCGGCGACTGACCGCACGGCACGCACGTTCGCACGTCAACGGCCGAGCATGGCGCGTGAGTTCGAACGTCAACGATTGAGTCCCCAGCCCCGATTGGGGTGACTCCCGTCCGCCCCGGCAACCCCTGCCGGGGCGGCGGCGTCCCGGGGCATATGACACACGACATGCTCGTCGGCCTCCGCCCCCTGCTGGTAGCGGAGGTCTCGGCGGAGGCGTACGCGGCCGGGGCCGAGGCGGGGGACCTCGAACAGGCGGTCTGGCTGCGCCTGCTGGAACGGCTCGATTCCGACGGCCCACCCGAGGACCCCGAGAGCTGGCTGCGCAGCGCCGTCCGCTTCGAGGCCCGCCTCAGCCGCCGCACGGCCCGCCTCGAACGCCCCTACGCCGCCGATCCCGCCGACGAGCACGCGCCCGGCCCCGAGCAGCAGGCGCTCACGGCCGCCCGCCGCCGCGCCCTCCACGCGGCCGTACGCCGGCTCCCCGGCCGCTGCCCCCGGCTGCTCGCCGCCCTGCTGTCCCCGAAGGACCTCACCTACCGTGAGATCGCGGGTGAGTTGGGTATCTCACAGGGCAGCCTCGGTCCGGAACGTTCCCGATGTCTGGGATGTCTTCGCCGATTGCTGACGACGGAGGTTGCGGCACGCGAACCACGGGGATAGGAGTGAGGGACATCGGGTGAGCAGGTGAGCGGGAGGCGTGCACACATGGGCATGAGCGTGACCATCTCGGTGGCGACCGAGCAGGACGCCGAGCAGATCTTCAGGCTGCAGTACCTGTGCTTCCAGAGCGAGGCGGCACTGTACGGCAACTACCGCATCGATCCGCTCGTCCAGAGCCTCGACTCCGTCCGCGCGGAGGTCGCCTCGGACTGCGTGTTCGTGGCCAGGCTGGGGGACGAGGTGGTCGGTTCCGTGCGCGGCGCCCTCGACGCCGACGGCACCGCCGCCATCGGCAAACTCTGCGTCCACCCGCGTCTCCAGGGGCACGGCATCGGCGCGCGGCTCCTGCGCGCCGCCGAGTCGGCCCTCGCCGAGGAGCGCGGCGCCACCAGGTTCCGCCTCAGCGCGGGCCACCGCAGCGAGGGCAACCTCCGGTTGTACCGCCGGGTCGGTTACGAGACGGTCGGCACCAGCCAGGGCCAGGACGGCGTACCGATGGTGGTGCTGGAGAAGCCGGCGGAGGCGTACGCGACGACGGCGTGAGGAAGCGTGCCGCGCCCCTAACGGGGCGCCCGCGCACTCTTCCGCAGCCAGTACAACGCCGTGATCGGCAGGATCACCGGAATGAACAGGTACCCGATCCCGTAGTCCGACCACACGGTCTTGTCCGGAAACGCCGACGGCTCCACCAGCGTCCACGTGCCCACGACCAGCACGCCCGCCAGCTCCACCGCGCAGCAGATCCGCGCGGCCCGCCGGGCGAACTCCCCGCCCCGCACCAGCGAGTACGTGATGAACCCGTACACGAGCCCGGCGAGCGCGGACAGCGAGTACGCGAGGGGCGCGTGCTCGAACTCCGTCGAGATCTGCACGGCGGACCGCGACACGGCCCCGACCACCATCACGCCGTAGAGCCACACCAGCAGCATCCCCGGCCCGCTGATGAGCCGTGCCCGCGTCTCCCGCTGCGGCGCCTCGTCCGTGGCGGTCACCTCAGCCTCCCCAGATGTCGTAGAGCCGCACCTGGAGCACGGCGAGCACCACACCCCCGGCGGCGACGGTCACGCTGCCCCAGCGGGTGCGCTCCGCCAGGGACATGAACCCGGTCACGGGGACGCAGGCGAAGGCCCCGAGGAGGTAGGAGACGAAGATCGTGGTCCCCTGCTCCGGCTTCTCCCCGCGCGCCAGCTGCACGATCCCGACGACCAGCTGGACGAGGGCCAGCACCGAAACCACGGCCATGCCGATGAAGTGCCAGTCCTTGGTCGGCTGATCGCGATACGCGGCCCAGCCGCACCACGCGGCGAGCAGAAGCGCGGCGACGGCGGTCGTCACCGTCAGGGCAACAAGCATGCCGCGACCCTATTACGGCCCAAAACCCCCGCCGCGCCCGGCCCCGGGCGGGGAAACCTCCGAAAGGCTCATCGTGGCCTTGGCCACAGCGCCGGATGCCCACAGGGTGGACGGCACCGGCCTGTACCTGCGGATATGCGTCTCCATCCCGTCCGGTATGCGGACAGCCGTCTCTCACCTTCCGTATACATCTGGTTTACTGATCTCATGACCACGACGAGCTACCGCACCCTTGCGACCGAGGCGACGATGACGCCCGGTGCTCGTTGTATGTGTCGAATGTGCGCCTTCTAGAAGGCCCCGCACGCCGCCGCGCGTGACGGAACAGAGCCTCCCCGCGCACCAGTTCTCCTCCGGTTCCATCGCCACCGCGAGAACCGTGTCGCGTCCCTGACCGCTTGCATCCGTGTCCGGGCACACCCACGCCCGCGCACTCGACAGTGACGGAAGTCCAGTGATCACCACATCGGGCCTGACGAAGATCTATCGGGCCGACCGAGGTCGTGGCCGCGAGGTCACCGCCCTCGACGGCGTCGACCTGCACGTACGCGAGGGGGAGGTGTACGGCGTGATCGGCCAGTCCGGCGCCGGCAAGTCCTCGCTCATCCGCTGCGTCAACCTCCTCGAACGCCCCACCTCCGGAACCGTGACCGTGGCGGGCCAGGACCTCACCGCCCTGGCCGGCCGCGGTCCCCGCGCCGGCCGGCAGCTCAGGCAGGCGCGCAGCCGGATCGGCATGGTCTTCCAGCACTTCAACCTGCTCTCCTCCCGCACCGTCCAGGACAACGTCGAGCTGCCGCTCGAGATCCTGGGCAAGTCGGGCCAGGAGCGCTCCCGCAAGGCCCTGGAACTGCTCGACCTCGTCGGCCTCGCCGACAAGGCCGACGCCTACCCGGCCCAGCTCTCCGGCGGCCAGAAACAGCGCGTCGGCATCGCCCGCGCACTGGCCGGCGACCCCAAGGTGCTCCTCTCCGACGAGGCCACCAGCGCCCTCGACCCGGAGACCACCCGCTCGATCCTGGCGCTGCTGCGCGACCTGAACCGGCAGCTGGGCCTGACCGTCCTGCTCATCACGCACGAGATGGACGTCGTGAAGAGCGTCTGCGACTCCGCCGCCCTCATGGAGAAGGGGCGCATCGTCGAGTCCGGCACGGTCAGCGAACTGCTCGCCACCCCCGGGTCCGAACTGGCCGCCGCGCTCTTCCCGGTGGGCGGCGGGGCCACCGGCGACGACCGCACGGTCCTCGACGTCACCTTCCAGGGCGACGCCGCGACCCAGCCGGTCGTCTCGCAGCTGTCCCGCACGTACAACATCGACATCTCGATCCTCGGCGCCGCCATCGACACCGTCGGCGGCCTCCAGATCGGCCGGATGCGCATCGAACTGCCCGGCCGCTACGAGGACAACGTGGTCCCCATCGGCTTCCTGCGTGAACGGGGCCTCCAGATCGACGTGGTCGGCCGGGACACCCGGACGTCCGCACCGACGTCCACGCCGGTGAAGGAAGGTGCCAAGTGACCTGGTCCGAGATGTGGCCCCTGCTGGAGCAGGCCTGTTGGGACACCCTCTACATGGTCGGCTGGTCCACCCTCGTCGCTGTCGTCGGCGGCCTCCCGCTCGGCGTCCTGCTCGTCCTCACGGACCGGGGCGGCCTGCTGCAGAACGTCGTCGCCAACAGGGTCGTCGGGCAGATCGTGAACGTCGCCCGCTCGATGCCCTTCATCATCCTGATGGTCGCGCTCATGGGCTTCACCCGCTGGGTCACCGGCTCGACCATCGGCCGCGAGGCCGCCATCGTGCCGCTCGCGATCGGCGCGATCCCGTTCTTCGCGCGCCTCGTCCAGACGGCCGTCCGCGAAGTGGACCACGGGCTGGTCGAAGCCGTCCAGGCCATGGGCGGCAACACCTGGACCGTCGTCCGCAGCGTGCTCGTTCCCGAGTCGCTGCCCTCACTGATCTCCTCCGCCACGACCACCGTCGTCGCCCTCATCGGCTATTCGGCCATGGCCGGCACCGTGGGCGCGGGCGGCCTCGGCGACATCGCCATCCGCTACGGCTACCAGCGCTTCGAGACCGAACTGATGTGGATCACGGTGGCGGTCCTGGCCGTCGTCATCTCCGCCGTCCAGTTCGCCGGCGACTACGCGGCCCGCGCCCTGCACCGACGCGGCGGCCGGTCCGGCCCCGCACCGGTACTCCGGCTGCTGAGGGCCAAGGCCGAGCCCACCGCGCCCGAGGCCACGAAGGTCTGAGCGCGTTCCCCGGCACCCACGGATTTCCCGTCCCACCCACGACGGGACCGCTCCACCCAAAAGGAAAGGCACTTTTCGTGCGTAACACCGCCAAACTCGCCACCGCCGTGCTCGCCGCCGGAGCCCTCACCCTCGGACTCACCGCCTGCGGCGCGGACAAGACCGACGGCGCGTCCGACACGAGCGGCCCGCTGGTCGTCGCGGCCAGCCCCACCCCGCACGCCGAGATCCTGAACTTCGTCAAGGACAACCTGGCGGAGAAGGCGGGCCTCGACCTGGAGGTCAAGGAGTTCACCGACTACGTCCTGCCGAACACGGCGACCGAGGACGGCTCCGTGGACGCCAACTACTTCCAGAACCAGCCGTACCTCGACGACTTCAACAAGAAGCAGGGCACCCACATCGTGCCCGTCGTCACCGCGCACCTGGAGCCGCTCGGCCTCTACTCGAACAAGGTCAAGAGCAAGGACGACCTCAAGAGCGGCGCGACCGTCGCCGTCCCGAACGACACGGTCAACGAGGCGCGCGCCCTCAAGCTCCTCGACTCCGCCGGGATCATCACGCTCAAGGACGGCGTCGGCACCGACGCGACCCCCGCCGACATCACCGAGAACCCGAAGAAGCTGAAGTTCAAGGAGCTGGAGGCGGCCCAGACCCCGCGCTCCCTGGACGACGTCGACGCCGCGGTGATCAACGGCAACTACGCGCTGGAGGCCGACCTCTCGCCCGCCGACGACGCCCTCGCCGTCGAGCCCGCCAAGGACAACCCGAACGGCAACTTCCTCGCCGTCAAGGAAGGCAACGAGGACGACCCGCGCGTCGAGAAGCTCGCCAAGCTGCTCACCTCGGACGAGGTCAGGAAGTTCATCGAGGACAAGTGGAGCAACGGCTCCGTCATCCCGTCCTTCTGACCGCCTTCGACTGCCTTCTGACCGCCTTCCGATCCGTACATGATCCGACCGTACGTATACGGGTGTATCGCCACGCATGGGGTCCGCTCCCTCACAGGGAGTGGACCCCTGTGGTGCGATTCAGTGCTTTCATGCTGCATGCTGGGCAGTTCAGCAGGCTCTCAAAGTTTTCGAAGGTTACGGAGCGGCGCATGACGAGCACCTTTCCCGACATCTCCATCAGCACGGATCGGTTGGTTCTGCGCCCGTTCGACGAGGACGACATCCAGGCGTTCACCGAGATGATGAACGACGAACAGGTGATGGCCTGGAACGACGTCCCACAACCGTTCACCGAACGTGAGGCGCGTACCTGGATCACCGAGTACGCGCCCACCGAACGCACCTCCGGACGCGGCCTCGACCTCGCGGTCACCGAGTTCCTCACCCAGCGACTGGTCGGTGTCATCCAACTGACCAAGACCGACTGGCACGTGCGAGCCACGGAGCTGTCGTACGTCGTCGCCCCCTGGGCGCGCGGCGAGGGCTACGCCTCCGAAGCCGCCCTCGCGACCGCCCAATGGCTGTTCCGCGAGCAGAAGTTCGAACGCATCGAACTGCGCACCGCCGCCGACAACACCGCCTCCCAGCAGGTCGCGCAGAAGATCGGCTGTATCAGCGAGGGAGTGCTGCGCAACGCCTGCATAGCCCGGGCCCGCACCGCCGAGGACGGCTGGACCGAGATCCGCACGGACTTCATCGTCTGGAGCCTGCTCCCCGAGGACATCGAGGGCGTCAGCGAGGAACTGGCCGACAGCGGTGGTTTCGGGTCCTACTCGGACTGGAACTGAACAACCCACGGGCAAGCGCGAGGCCGCCGCCCGGCCGCCGGGGCCCACCCCGTCACCAGGTACCCTCACGGGACCCCGAGCGGGCAAACCGACGACCTGCGAAGACCCTCTGGAGACTGACGACGATGGCCGACCGGGTCACGGTGATCGGCTGGGACGGCTCCCCCCTGACCGCCGCGGCGCGCTCCGCCCTCGCCGCCGCGACCCTGGTGGCCGGCGCTGCCCACCACCTCGCCCTGCCCGAGGTGCCCCCGGCCGCCGAACGCATCCGCCTCGGCAGTGTCGCCCTCGCCGCCCGCCGCATCGCCGGCCACCGGGGCACCGCCGTCGTCCTCGCCGACGGCGACCCGGGCTTCTTCGGTGTCGTCCGCACCCTCAGGGCCCCCGAGTTCGGCCTGGAGGTCGAGGTCGTCCCCGGCGTCTCCTCCGTGGCCGCCGCCTTCGCCCGCGCGGGCATGCCCTGGGACGACGCCCAGGTGGTCGTCGCCCACCGTCGTACGCTGCGCCGCGCGGTCAACGTGTGCCGCGCCCATGCCAAGGTCGCCGTCCTCACCTCGCCCGGCGCCGGACCCGCCGAACTCGGCCTCCTCCTCGACAGGGTTCACCGCACCTTCGTGGTCTGCGAGGAGCTCGGCACGGAACGCGAGAGGGTCACCGTCCTCAGCTCCGACAAGGCCGTCGACCGCACCTGGCGCGACCCCAACCTCGTCATCGCCATCGGCGGCCCCGCCACCGCTGCGGAGGGCGGCGGCTGGCTGGCGGGCCGCGACCCCGCCACCGGACCACGCGGCTGGGCACTGCCCTCCGGTGTCTACGGCGCCGCCCTGGGCGAGGGCGAGGCGGAACTGCTGCGCTCCTCCCAACTCGCCCGCCTGGGGCCGCGCGTGGGTGATCTCGTCTGGGACATCGGCTCCGGCAGTGGCGCCTTCGCCACCGAGGCCGCGCGCAGCGGCGCCGCCGTCATAGCCGTCGACCGGGACCCCGAGGCCTGCGGCCGTACGACCCTCGCCGCCCGCCGCTTCGGCGTACAGCTCCAAGTGGTCCACGGCGCCGCCCCGCACGTCCTGGAGAACCTTCCCGAACCCGATGTCGTCCGTGTCGGCGGCGGGGGAGCGACGGTGGTCTCCGCCGTCGCCGACCGCCGCCCGCAGCGCATCGTCACCCACGCGCTCACCCGCCCCGCCGCCGAACGCATAGGACGCGACCTGACCGAGCACGGGTACGAGGTCCGCTGCGAGTTCGTCCAGTCCGTCGAACTCGACACAAGGGCCTGGACGGAGAGGGAACGGAGCGTCGCGTTCCTGCTCAGCGGGACCCTGGCCGAACGTTCCCTGTGATCCGGTTGTCGTACCGGCGCGGTAGGCTGGCCGACTGTCGTACCGCACTTCGACACCCGGCACTTCGTCGGTCAATGTCCTAAAAACGCGCCCGTTTTGAGAGCGTGTGTGGTACGGCGGAACGGGGAGGACGCGCAACGTGGCGCAGTCCACAGCGGACCGTCGCGGATCAAGCTGTCGCGACGGGGGGATGACCGGGACAATGGCCCTTCAATGGCTTTGTCGACATGCAGGCGGGTCGTCACGTGCCGCTGGGCACGCACGCTCGTTCTCCACAGTGGGGCGGTAGGTGCGCCGTTCCCGGGCCAGCTGGCATGGAGGCACTAACCGATGGGCGAGGGGTACGCATGACCGACACCGGCCAGGTCCCGGGCGAGGGACTGCCGGAGAGCGCAGGCATGGTGGAGCAGCCGGGCGTCCACGCGCCGGGTGCGTACACCTACCTCTCCGAGACCGCCGCCGAGGACGAGGACCTTCTGCTGCCGGGCGCCCAGGGCGCGTGGGGCAACGAGATGCCCCCGCCCGCCCCCGAGCCCGTCGTCCAGGTCGTCCACGAGCCCGCCGTCCACGAGCCGGGACCGCACGAGATGTCCGGCCGTGACAGCGGCGCGCACGACCTCAGCGCCGTCCGCACCCCCGTCGCGACGCCCGTCCCGCAGCCGCCGGTGGCCCGCCGCCCGCTGCACCTCGGCCCGCCGACCCCCGACGCCTCCGCCAGCCCGGTCCGCTCCCTCGCCGACCGGGGCCCGGCCGGCGCCCCCGTGGCACCCGGCGCCGCACGCCACTCCGGTCCGCCCAGCACCGGGCCCGAGTACCTCGACGTGCCCCCGCAGCCCGTGTCGCAGTGGGTGGGCGCACCTGCCCAGGCCGCTCCCGTTTCGCCGGGAGTCGCCGCAGGGGGAGCGGCCGCAGAAACGGTCGTTCCGCAGGAGGCGCACCTTTCCGTGGCGGTGGCCGAGGCGCCCTTGGCGGCGGAGGCACCGCAGGTCGCGGCGGCCGAGGAGGAGGTCCAGGACCTCGAGGCCCTCCACCAGGCACAGGACGCCGCCTACGCCCTGGCCCAGGAGGCCGCGGTCGCGCAGTTCCGCACCCCGGAGGCGGTCGGCACACCGGTCGCGGCACACCTCCAGGCCCCGGAGGCCGAGGAAGCGCCCGGTGCCGTCGAGGAAGCGCCCGGTGCCGTCGAGGAGCAGCTCCCGGAGGCGGCCGAGGCGTCGACCGCCGGGGTGCCGCAGGTTGTCGAGGCGTCGCCCGTCGTCGAGCCCGAGGCCCCGCAGCCGGTCGAGGCAGCGGTCGCCGTCGAGGCGGCTCAGGTCCTGGACACCGCCGAAGCGCCGGTCGCCGATCAGGTGCCCGCCCCCGAGTCCGCGGCGGAGCCCGCGGCACCCGAGGCGCCCGAGGTGGCTGAGACAGCCATGCCCGCGGCTGTCGCCGTCGAGGAGGCCGAGCAGGCTCCGCAGGCAGAGGCAGAGGCAGAGGCAGAGGCAGAGGCAGGGGCAGAGGCGGCGCAGCCCGAGCCGGCCGCGACGACTCCCACGGCCCAGCCCGCCGAAGCCCAGGCGCCCGAGGAGGCCGCGTCCGCCGCCGAGGCCGAGCCGGCACCGGACACGACGCCCTTCCCCCCGGCCGCCCAGGACGCCGAGCCGATCGCGGCGCAGACCGCCGCCGAGGCGCAGGACGTCCCCGTCACGCCTGAGGCGGAGGCCGTCGCCCTCGCCGACGCCGCCGCACCGGCCCAGCCCGCCGAGACGGCCCCGCCGGCGCAGCCAGACCCCGCGACCGTCGCACCCGTGCAGGCCGACCCGTCGGCGACGCCGGTCGTGGCGGAGGGCCCCGAACAGGCCACCGCCGCTCCCGAACAGCCCGCGCCGCCCGTCGTGGCCGACGAGACCGGGGCCGCCGAAGGAGAGCAGGTCTCTGCCGACGTGACGGCCCCGCAGGCCGCGACCGCCGCGCCGGACACGGAGAGCCCCGCAGCACCCCCGGCAGAAGAGACCGCTGAGGTCGCACCCGCCACCGCCCCGGACACCGAGCCCGCGCAGGGCCCCGTGCAGTCGGAAACCGCGCCCGCCGAGGAACCCCAGTCGGCGGAACCGGGTGCGGACGAGCTTCGGGCCCCGGATGCCCTCGCGGCGGAGGCCGGCCACCCCCAGCCCGAGGCCGTCGCAGAGGGCGCCCAGCCGACGGGGACCGACCAGCCGGGGGCGCACCCCACGGTCCAGGACCTGCAGGCCGGCGCGCCGGACGCATCCGCGCCGGACACGGCGAACCAGACGCAGAACCAGGACCAGCCCCCTGCCCAAACCCCTGCTCAGGACCCCTCGCAGGACCAGGACCAGCTCGTGGCGGCGGAAACCACCGGGACCGCCCCGCAGCCGGAGCCGGAGCCGCCGCAGCCCGTCACGCCAGACGCGACGGTCGAGCCGGGGCCCACGGACGGGGACGCGGCAGCCGAGCCGGCCAACGGCGCGGACGCCCAAGCGCCCGCCCCCGCCGACGAGTTGACGGGCGAGGTCCCGCCTCCTGCCGACCCTGTCGAGCCGACGGCCGACCCGACGTCCGTGGATCCCGCGACCGCCGAGCCGCTCGCCGCGGACACCTCGGCGACCCCGGCCCCCCAGATCGACGCCCCTCAGGGCGCCGTCATCCAGCCCCAGGCCCAGCCC
>NZ_JARGEE010000211.1:0-15860 GCF_033794485.1 Streptomyces sp. MB09-02B | reverse complement strand
TTAAGGAACAGCACCCCTCCTCCGCCGCACCGGGGCGCCCGTCACCGGAGGCTGCCTGTCAGGGTGTCGTCCTGCCAGGCCGCCAGCCGGTCGGCGAGCGGGGCGGTGCCGTCGAGGACGTGCCGGGAGAACGCGTCTCGTTCGTGGGCGATGACAGCGGCTTCCCAGACGCAGGGGGCGAGGCCCGCGCGCCCCGGGCGGAGCTGGTCGGGCCTTCCGGCCGGGCCGGTGAAGACCGCCAGGTCGGACATGTGGCCCTCGATCCAGGTGTGGACCAGGACGTAGTCACCGTCGCCGCCGGCGTGCACGATCAGGGCGGCAAGCCCCAGGGACCCGCGTACGCGCCCGAGTTCGAGGTGCGCCGCCGCGATCCGCAGGGCCACGGTGACGTCCTGTTCGGTGACGCTGCGGCCGGGCGCCTCCACCGAGTACACCTTGACCAGGTGACCGCCCGCCTCCCGCGTGCCCAGCGGACGTACGGTGCGTCCGTGATGCAGGCGGGAGAGGTCGAGCAGCGCCGCCGGGTCCACGGCTGCCGGGAGTTCGTGATCGCTCATGTGCCCATCATGCGGTGCCGACGGCCCAACAGGGACGCGGGGGCCGGGAGATGAGCTCCGTGCCGTCACGCGGCCCCGCCCGTCGAGCGGGTTGTTCCGACTGAGCCGATCACGCCGACCGCTCCGGTCCTCCGCCTACACCGGTCGCTCCCGCTACTCCCGCCATTCCGGCTACACCCGCTACTCCGGCTACTCCGGCTGGGTCACCGTCAGCGCCCAGCGGATCTCCTCCGACGACGCGTCCACCCCGATGGTGAAGGAGCCCTTGCGGACCACACCGGCGGGCATGGTCACCGAGCCGACCCCGGCGGCTCCCGCCGGGCAGTCGACCGAGAACGCGGCGACCTCCGTCTCCTGCGATCTCATCGTCACCCGCACCTCACCGCCGCCCTCGCAGGCCACCGTGAGGACGGTCGGCAGCTTGTCCCAGGCGCCACCCGACGCCACCCCGCCGTCGCCGATCTGTTCCTCCACCCACACCAGGCCCTCCGGGCCGGGGTGGGGCAGCAGGGGGTCTCCGGCCGCGGCGGCGGACCCCACACCGGAACCCGCCAGCACACAGACCGTCAGCGCCGTCACGGCCAGGGCTTCCCTCGTTCGGTTCACGTCCACTCCCTCACTCATCTGTCATGGACGCCACAGTCTGCCCGGGTGATCGCCACCGGGCCTGAGTACGCGTACTCAGAAACGATCAGGCCCGCCAGATCGGCCGAAACCCGTCCTGCCACCGGACGGTCCGCTCCTGGGGTGCGTCTCGTCGCAGGCTTCGAAAGGTCCTCGTCAGAGCCGCCGTCCGGGCTGTACGTGTCGTGGCGCGGTCACAGTGTCACAGTGCTGTCCTCGGACGGTTCCCTCTCGGTGCGAGTGGGTGGAGGAAGCGCTCCCATGAGGCACGATCACCCGGACGTTCACACTCTCGGGGGGTTCCTCATGATTCACACGGTTCGTTCGCGTCGTATCACCGCCGTACTCGCCGCCTGCTCGCTCGGCATCGTGGCACTGACCGCGTGCGGGGGCGACACGGACAAGGGCAAGGCCTCACCGAGAACGTCGGCGAGCCCCTCCAGAGCGGCTTCGGACGACGCCGTCGACGCGTCCGCGACGGCCCAACCGGGCGGCGAGGGCGGCGAGGGCGGCGCCTCCTCCGACAGTGACGGCAGCACCCCGCCGTCGAAGTCGGGATCCGGTAAGACCGGGACGGGTAAGACCGGCGCCGGGAAGTCCGGATCCGGCACATCCGGTTCCGAAGGGTCCGGGACGGACGACGACCAGGACGGCGGCGTGGGCATGTGCGAGACGACCGACCTGAACTACGACGTCACCGTCGCGTCCAAGGAGGCCAACCACGCCTTGCTGACCGCGACCAACAACAGCGGCGACCCCTGCCTGCTGTCCGCGAACGACCTGGTCATCACGATCCCGGAGCTCGACGGCGCCGCGGAGCACCGCGGACCCACCGTCGACGACTGGCTCCTGAACCCTGGCGACCGCGCCTACGCCGGGATCCTTTTCGCGGGCCCCGGCACAGAGGGCGGCAAGACCGCCGACCAGGTCGAGATCGCGCTCACGGCCGCCGAGAGCCCGGCGACGGTGACGATCGCCGACGGCCCCGTCACGGTCAACGACGGAGCGGTCACCAGCTTCCTCGGAACGGCCGAGGACGCGCTGAGCTACTGACCCCGCGCGGTTCGCGAGATGGGCGGCGCGGTCAGAGGTCCAGATAGAAGCGGATGGTGGTGCCGTCCTCGCTGGTGTGGAAGCGCACGAGGTCGGCGACGTAGTGGACGAGCATCAGGCCGCGGCCGCCCAACTGGTCGCGCGCCGGGGGCTTGCGGCCGGCGAGGGGATCGGTCAGGCGCCCTCGGTCCTGGACCTCACAGACGACCTGCGGCCCCTCGGCCCAGACCCGCACGGTGCCCGATCCTCCGCCGTGCACCACACTGTTGGTGGTCAGTTCCGCCACCGCCAGCGTCAGATCCTGCACCCGGTCACCGGCCAGGCCCAACTGCCGGGCCTCCTGGACCGCGAAGGAACGGGCCGACGGGAGTGCGTCCGCGTCGAACGAGAGGCAGGCCGCTCCTGGTGGATGGGCGAGCGGCTGGTTGTAGTGGGCGACGGCGCGCGCGGGATCGTAGGCCTCGCTGGCCAGTTCGACGCCGGCGTCGATGACGACAGGATGGGTGACATAGGCGTCGGCGAGCGTCTCCGGGGCGAGGGCGTCCGCGTCGTAGGGGCACAGGATCGTCACGTCCCGGCCCTGGAAGGCCGCGTTGATGAGTGCCTCGTGCTGGACGCAGGCCGGGTACTCCACGGCCGAGCGGTCGGCCCAGATCGGTTCGCCGATGATCCTGACCCGGCCGGCCGGGTGGGCGTCGGCGAAGGCGCGCAGCACCCCGGGGATGATCCGTCCCGGGTTGCGGCCCGCCCTGGTCATGTCGAGGAACTCGACCTCGGCGGCGTGCGCGCCCATCGCGGCCCTGATCAGTTCCAGGTTGGGGCCCGGAACGGCGACCGCGACCGCCTCGCCGGCGGACAGTCCCGCCAGCAGGAACGGCACCGTGCCCTCCGTGTACTGCTCCTTGCCCCGGTAGAACAGCGCCGGGTGCACGAAGGGTTCGAGTTCACTGCTCGTGGCCGTACTCATCGCCCCGCCACCTCGATCATCGAAAGGCCGGGCCAGAACATGTCCAGGATCCGCTCCAGCTCCGGCGGTGGACGGTCCACGACGATCCGGCCCGTGTGCAGTCGCTGCGCGGTGACCGCCAGCGCCGCCGCACCGCCCACATCGATGGACATCAGGTCGGACAGCTCCACGAAGGAGATGTCCGTGTGGGCGTCCGCCAGTTCCTCCAGAGCGTGTTCCCAGAAAGAGCGGGTGATCACGTTGATCTCTCCAGCGGCTCGGATTCCCGGGCGGCCCGGCAGAGAGCGGATCTCCAGCGCGGTGCCCGCGTACGACCGTGCCGGCCCCGGCTCGTGCACGTCATGGGAGACATCCACGTTCCCTCCCCCTGCTTCCCATGTGCCGCTGTTCGATCCCATGTGCCGCTGTTCGGCGCTCTCCGACCCCCCGCTCACCGTCCCTACGCAACGGCGGGCAGCAGACACGCCATCGTATAGCCGCCGGTGCGCCGGAGCCGCTCAGTCGGTGTCCGGGCGGTCGGTTCCCGACTGGTCAGTGCCCGGCCCGTCAGCGGCCGGCCGACCGGTGTCCGGCCGGTCGGTGCTTGGCGGCCGGTCGGTGCCTGCCGGACGGCCGGTGCTCGCCGGACGGAAGCACGCCGACACCGTCTTGCCGTGCCGCTGGCACCTCATCTCCAGTGTGTCGGCCAGCATCCGTACGATTCCCACGCCCCGGCCGGAGGTCTCCCCCGGCTCGGGGATGCGTTGGCGCGGCAGTGTCGGGTCCTCGTCGTGCACGCTCACGTGCAGACAGTCGCCGTCCCAGGTGAGGATCAGGTGCGCGTCGCTCTGCGCGTGGATGTGCGCGTTGGTGAGGAGTTCGGACACCGCCAGGACGACGGCGTCCACCGTCTCGGGCTCGTCCGCGGTCCAGGGGAGGGACTCCAACTGCCTTCGTGTCCAACGCCGCCCGGCGTGTACACCTCCCGACACGGGAAACGAATGCGCCCAGCCCTTCGCCTTGACGCCCGTCGCTCCGATGCCTGTCCTGTTGCTCGTCACCGACTTCCCCGTTCTCCCGTCCGACGCCGACTCGTACCACTCCGTGTGCCCGCCGAGCGCCCCCGCAGACCTTCCGACGCCCGACGGCCGCGCGGATTCGGGTGATCAGCTCGGCGCTACCTGCGCCACGCGGACGCCCACGAGACAGGTGTCGTCGTCCGTGTCGGACCTGCTGTAGGTGAGGAGCCGGTCCAACTGCTGGTCGAGGGTGGGCGGCACGGTGCGGGCGGCGGTGAGCAGTTGGGCCAGGGACTCCTCCACGGAACGGTCACGGCGTTCGATCAGACCGTCGGTGTACATGAGGAGGGTGTCGTCGACCGCCAGTTGGAGTTCGTGTTCCTCGTACGTCGCCTCGGGCAGGGCGCCGAGCAGCAGGCCCTTGATCAGGGGGAGTGGAGTCGCCTCGGCCGCGCGTACCAGCACCGGTGGCAGATGCCCCGCCCTGGCCCAGCGCAGTGTGTGGCGATGGGGGTCGTAGAGGCCGCAGACGGCCGTGGCCGTCACGGATCCGGTGAGGTGGTGGGCCACCATGTTGAGCCACGCCAGCAGCTGGCCCGGTCCGGCGCCGGTCACGGCGAGACCGCGCAGGGCGTTGCGCAGGACGACCATGCTGGTGGCCGCCTCTATGCCGTGGCCCGCGACGTCCCCCACGCACAGCAGCACCAGTCCGGAGGGCAGCACGACCGCGTCGTACCAGTCGCCGCCCACCAGATGCTGGGTCTCGGCGGGCCGGTAGCGGACGGCCACGCGCAGTCCGGGGGCCTCCAGGGGGGCCTGGGCCGGTGGCATGATCGCGTGCTGGAGCTGGAGGGTGAGCCGGTCGCGCTCGCTCGCCTGCTGTTCCGAGTGGGCGAGTTGGTCGCGGGTGGCGGCGAGGGCCACCTCCGTCCAGTGGTGGGCGGAGATGTCCTGGTAGGCCCCCCGGACGACGAAGAGCCGGCCGTCGGAGTCGAGGACGGGCTCGGCCACCACACGGATGTGCCGGGTGACGCCGTCGGGCCGCTGGAGTCGGAAGGCCGCGGACGCGGAGCGACGGTGGTGCAGCAGGGTGCGCAGGAACCGCCCGATGGCGACGGCGTCGTCGGGGTGGGCATGGGCGGGCAGGTCCTCCAGCGGGACGGGGCCGCTGATGGCGGGCTTGCCGTAGAGGCTGTAGAGCTGGCCGTTCCAGGTGATCTCCCCGGTGACGAGGTTCTCCTCGAACCCGCCGATGCGGCCGAGGCGTTGGGCGTGCTGCAGCAGGCTCGCCAGCCGCGCGGTCTCGTCCTCTATGCGCCAGATGAGCAGGACGCTGCCGCCGTGCCGGGTGACGTTGATGTCGGCGACCGCCGCCAGCGGGACGTCCTCCACGAGGGAGGTGAGCCGCATGCGGCGGGCGCGGAACGGCTCGCCGGTGGCGTAGACACGTTCGACCTGCTCGTACAGTTCGCCCTCGCCGGCGGCCATGGGATACGTCTCCAGGAGCAGGGCTCCGTTGACGACGCCCCGGGGTCGGCCGGCCGGGTCGAGGAACCGGCTGTTGACGTGGTGGATACGGAAGTCGACCAGTTCCCCGTCGGCGTCCAGGTGCGGGACGAGCACCAGCGCCGGGTCGTGGAGCCCGTCGGCGAGGTCCATCAGTTCGGCGACGTCGGGCAGGGTCCCGGGCCGCGCGTCGACGTCGCCGTGGGGCGGCGTGAGGGTCCCCAGCGTGTGGGCGCACAGCTCGGCAAGGGCCTCGACCTGGCGGACGATCTGCGGGGGCTGGGCCTCCAGCGGTGTGGGCCAGACGATCTCCAGCACGCCGTGGATGCGGCCGCCGGTGCCCGCGGGGACGGCGACCCGGCCGCCGTCGGGACGGTGGTGCCGGCCGATGGAGGGCAGGCCTGTCTGCGACAGGCTGCCGATCCACTGGCCGGCCCGGTCCCCGAGTCCGCGGCGGGCGACGGTGACCACGCCCGGCGGGACGTACCGCCAGCGTGTCGACTCGGCGGCCGAGAAGCCGGCGCTGCCGGCCAGGGTGAGGGAGCCGTCGGCGCCCAGCGCCCAGATGGCCACGGCTTCGGCGCCGAGCGGGGCCAGGGCGTGTTCCAGGAGGGAGTCGGCCACGGCCTGGGCGTCGTGGGCGGCCAGGGCGGCGCTCTCGGCGGTCCGCAGCCGTACGGCGAGGGAACCGCCGCCCGGTGCGTCGTCGGTGTCGTCGCGGCTCGCGGTGGTCGCGAGGAGGGCCGTGGTCGTCTCGGAGAGCCGGTCGCGCGCGGCCTGGTTGATGACCTCGACGGCGAACTCCAGGGGTGTCACGCCCGCTTGTTCGGTCAGTTCGGCGAGTTGCAGGGCGGCCTGGGCCGGCCCGCACCCGAGCCGCTCGACGAGGATGCCCTTGGCCAGTTCGATCACGGCACGGCCGTCCGCCTCAGCGTGGGCAGCCTGCACCTCACGGCGCAGCCGCTCCACGGTCGCGACGAGCCTGCCGACGGGCGACGACTGCCCCTTCGTGTCCACACCGGTCCCGCGCTCGGCGGGCGGGGTCTCCGCCGACGGCTCATCGGACGCAGCGACGTCGGGCTGCGGCTCGGCCGACTGCTGGGGTTTGCTCACGGTTGACCTGTTCCTCGGCTCGGGCGTCCCGGGACGCCACGCGATGGGCTGGTGCGCGCGGCGGTGTGACGCCCCGTCATACGGCCAGCCAGCGTCGGACGCGGCCGATGAGGTCCCCCGTGTCGACCGGCTTGGTGACGTAGTCGTTCGCGCCCGACGCCAGGCTCTTCTCCTGGTCGCCGGGCATGGCCTTCGCGGTGACGGCGATGATGGGCAGGTCGGCGTACTGGGGCATCGCCCGGATCTCCGAGGTGGCGGTGTAGCCGTCCATCTCGGGCATCATCACGTCCATCAGGACCAGCGAGACGTCCGGGTGGGCGAGCAGCATCTCGATGCCCCGGCGGCCGTTGTCGGCGTGCAGGACGTGGAAGCCGTGGAGTTCCAACATGCCGCTGAGCGCGAAGAGATTGCGGGCGTCGTCGTCGACCACGAGGACCTTGCGGCCGCGGAAAGCGCCGTCGACGACCTGCTCGGCCGGCCGCTGGGTCTCCTCGGCGCGCACCAGGGACAGTACGTCCCCCGGCTCCTCTGCGGACAGGTGCAGGGTGATGCGTTCGCGCAGTTCGTCCAGGCTGGAGAGGAAGTCGAGCGGGCGGCCGTCCGCGCGGGAGCGCAGTGCCTGCTCGTGCGCCAGGTCCACCCGGTGGCCGGTGTGCACGAGGACGGGCACGCTGGCCAGCGCCGAGTCGCCCTCCATGGCCTGCAGCAGACGCGCGCCCTCGTCGTCGGGCATGGCGAGTTCGAGGACGACGCAGTGGCAGGGTTCGGCGGCCAGGGTGCTCGCGGCCTCCTGCGCTCCGACGGCGGTGATGATGTCGATGGCGCCGAGGGGGTCGCCGTCGGACGCGAGGTCCGCGACGGCGCGTTCGGCGACGAGGGTCAGCAGTCCGCGGGGCCGGTCCTCGACGACCAGCAGTCGGCGTCGGCGCTGCTCTGGCACCGCGGCGGACGCGACCTCCGGCCGGGCCGCCGACGGGAGTTCACGGCCGGTGGTGTCCGGGTGCTCCGTCGGTCGGCCGTCGCCGTCGAGCAGTTCCTCGAAGTCGTCGCGTGCCACGGGCAGGTAGAGGGTGAAGGTGCTGCCCTGTCCGGGTGTGCTGTCGACGGTGACGGCGCCGCCGAGGAGGTGGGCGATCTCCCGGGTGATGGACAGGCCGAGGCCGGTGCCGCCGTACTTGCGGCTGGTGGTGCCGTCCGCCTGCTGGAACGCCCCGAAGATCGTCTCCAACTGCTGCTGGGGGATGCCGATGCCGGTGTCCTCGACCCGGAACGCCACAATGGGGCCGCCGCGCAGGACCCCCACGGGTACCTCGCGGTCCAGGGCGGGTTCGATGCGCAGACTGACGCCGCCCTCCTCGGTGAACTTCACCGCGTTCGACAGCAGGTTGCGCAGGATCTGCCGCAGCCGGGAGTCGTCGGTGAGCAGGTCGGCGGGCGTGCCCGGTGCGGTGGCCACCGTGAAGTCCAGGTTCTTCTGCGACGTCATCGGGCGGAACGTGGCCTCGACGTACTCCAGGAGCTTGCGCAGCGGGACCCGCTCGGGGGCGACGTCCATCTTGCCCGCCTCGACCTTCGACAGGTCGAGGATGTCGTTGATCAGTTGCAGCAGGTCCGAGCCCGCCGAGTGGATGATGCCCGCGTACTCGACCTGCTTGGGCGTGAGGTTGCGTGAGGGGTTCTGGGCGAGCAACTGGGCAAGGATCAGCAGGCTGTTGAGCGGGGTGCGCAGTTCGTGGCTCATGTTCGCCAGGAACTCCGACTTGTACTTGGAGGCCAGGGCCAGCTGCTGGGCGCGGGTCTCCAGCTCCTGCCGGGCCTGTTCGATCTCCAGGTTCTTGGCCTCGATGTCGCTGTTCTGCGAGGCCAGCAGAGAAGCCTTCTCCTCCAGTTCGGCGTTGGAGCGCTGCAGTTCGTCCTGCTGGACCTGCAACTCCTCGGACCGTGCCTGGAGTTCGGCGGTCAGCCGCTGGGACTCGCCCAGCAGTTCGTCGGTGCGGGCGTTGGCCACGATGGTGTTGAGGTTGACGCCGATGGTCGGCATCAGCTGACTGAGGAAGTCCTGGTGGATCTGGGTGAAGGGGGTGACGGAGCCCAGCTCGATGACGCCGAGGACCTGGTCCTCCACCACGATGGGCAGCACCACCAGGGCGCTGGGCACGGCCTGTCCGAGTCCGGAGGAGATGGTCACATAGCCCGGCGGCAGTTCCTCGACGCTGATGGGACGGCGGTTGCGCGCCGCCTGGCCGACCAGGGAGCGGCCGACGGGGATGCGCTCGGGCCGGTCGGTGTCGTCGGGGTAGCCGTAGGAGCCCACCAGCCGCAGCTCGGGGCCGCGTTCGGTGTCCTCGGCGAGGTAGAAGGCGCCGTACTGGGCCGAGGCCAGCGGCGCGAGCTCGTCCATGATGAGTTCGGCGACGACGGGCAGATCGCGGTGGCCCTGCATCAGGCCGGAGATCCGGGCGAGGTTGGTCTTGAGCCAGTCCTGTTCCTGGTTGGCCCGGGTGGTCTCGCGCAGGGACTCCACCATGGAGTTGATGTTGTCCTTGAGGTCGGCGACCTCGCCGGATGCCTCCACGGTGATGGAGCGGGTCAGATCGCCCTCGGCGACGGCGCTGGTGACCTCGGCGATCGCGCGGACCTGCCGGGTGAGGTTGCCGGCCAGTCCGTTGACGTTCTCGGTGAGCCGCTTCCAGGTGCCCTCGACGCCCTCCACCTCGGCCTGTCCGCCGAGCCGGCCCTCGCTGCCGACCTCACGGGCGACGCGGGTGACCTCGGCGGCGAACGACGACAGCTGGTCGACCATCGTGTTGATGGTGGTCTTCAGCTCCAGGATCTCGCCGCGCGCGTCGACGTCGATCTTCTTCGACAGGTCGCCGTTGGCCACCGCCGTCGTGACCAGGGCGATGTTGCGGACCTGGCCGGTGAGGTTGTTGGCCATCGAGTTGACGTTGTCGGTGAGGTCCTTCCAGGTGCCGGCGACGTTCGGCACGTGCGCCTGGCCGCCGAGCCGTCCCTCGGTGCCGACCTCCCGGGCGACGCGGGTGACCTCGTCGGCGAACGCGGAGAGCGTGTCGACCATGGTGTTGATGACGTCCGCGAGGGCCGCGACCTCGCCCTTGGCCTCGACGGTGATCTTCTGGGAGAGGTCGCCGCGCGCGACGGCGGTGGCGACCTGGGCGATCGAGCGGACCTGGCCGGTCAGGTTCGACGCCATCACGTTGACGTTGTCGGTCAGGTCCTTCCAGGTCCCCGACGCGCCCCGGACGATGGCCTGCCCGCCCAGGTTGCCTTCCGTGCCGACCTCGCGGGCGACCCGGGTGACCTCGTCGGCGAAGCCGGACAACTGGTCCACCATCGTGTTGATGGTGTCCTTGAGCTGCAGGATCTCACCACGGGCATCCACGGTGATCTTCTGGGAAAGATCGCCCTGAGCCACCGCCGTGGCCACCTGGGCGATGTTGCGGACCTGGGAGGTGAGGTTGGCCCCCATGAAGTTCACGGAGTCCGTGAGGTCGCGCCAGGTGCCCTTCACACCCTTGACGTCCGCCTGCCCGCCGAGCCGTCCCTCGGTGCCGACCTCGCGGGCGACCCGGGTGACCTCGTCGGCGAACCCGGACAGCTGGTCCACCATCGTGTTGATGGTGTTCTTCAACTCCTGGATCTCACCGCGGGCGTCGACCGTGATCTTCTGCGAGAGATCGCCCTCGGCCACCGCCGTGGTCACCTGGGCGATGTTGCGGACCTGCGAAGTGAGGTTCCCCGCCATGAAGTTGACCGAATCGGTCAGGTCACGCCAGACGCCGCCGACACCGGGCACCTGGGCCTGACCGCCGAGCCGGCCCTCGCTGCCGACCTCCCGGGCGACCCGGGTGACCTCGTCGGCGAACGCGGAGAGCTGGTCGACCATCGTGTTGACGGTCTCCTTCAGCTGAAGGATCTCGCCACGCGCCGGGACATCGATCTTCTGCGACAGGTCGCCCCTGGCGACGGCGGTCGCCACCTGCGCGATGTCGCGCACCTGGGTGGTCAGGTTGCCCGCCATGGCGTTGACCGAGTCGGTGAGATCGGCCCAGGTGCCGGAGACGCCCGGCACCTCGGCCTGACCGCCGAGGGTGCCCTCGGTGCCGACCTCGCGGGCCACCCGGGTGACCTCCGAGGTGAACACGGACAGCTGGTCCACCATGCCGTTGAAGACGGTGGCGATGTCGCCGAGCAGCCCCTCGCCGTCGGACGGCAGCCGGGTGCCGAAGTCGCCGTCCCGTACGGCGGTCAGTCCGGCCAGGAGCTGCCGTAGCTCCTGCTCTCCCGGAGCCCGTTCGACGGTCTCGGTCGTCTTGCCGCTCATGCGCACCCTCGTTCCGCTCCCCTAGAGCCCCCGCGCCGAGGACTCGGAACCCGCGCCGGGCCGTGAAGGGCCCGCTCACCGGCCGGATTTCCGCAGTTCACGGAACGGCCGGATGAGAAAATCCGGTGAAGGTTAACGCAGTTGTCGTCCGACAACCAAAGCCGGTCGCGAAGATCCCGGCCGCCCCGAAAAGATACCGTCCCGGCCGGAATACAAGGCCGTTCGCGGGGCACTCGGAACGGTTTCACGCCGCAGCCCGCCGTGCCGCGAAGGCACCTCTTCGGCAGCTCTTTCAGCTGCTTTCCGACCCGCCGTCCGGCCCGTCCTGGAGCCGCACGGCTCCGCCGGCCGATGCCGTCGTGGACGTCAGGGCGCGCAGGTCCGCGAGGACCGGCGCGTCCGTGCCGTCCAGGACGGACAGCGCGCCGCGCCACCGGGTGAGGGCGGCCGCCTCGTCGCCGAGCGCCCTGAGGACGTGACCGTACTCGTGGTCGGCGAGGCCGCGCCCGTATGAGTCGCCGCGTGCGGCGGCTTCCCGGAGCAGCGTTCCGCACGCCTCCCGGGCGGGGCCGAGGCGGCCGAGTGCCCGCAGGGCCTGGGAGCGACCGAGGCGGGTCTCGCGTTCGGCGTTCCAGTGGGCCGCGCCGGACGCCATGACGTGCAGCGCCTCGTCGAAGCTGCGCAGGGCGTGCTCGGGCTCGCCGAGGACGAGATGGGCGCGGCCCGTGTTGCACAGGGCGACCTGCTCGATCACGGCGCTCCCGGCCTTCCGGGCGAGCCCCCGGCTGCGCCGGTGGTACGTGAGGGCCGAGCGGGGGTCGGTGAGTTCGGCGACGTATCCCTGGTGTCCGACGAGGATCGCCTCCTCGGCGGGTGTCAGGAAGTGGGGACGAGTCGCGAGGCACCGCGCCAGGGTCGCCCGTGCGTCGGCGTCGCGGCCGAGTTCCCGCAACAGCGCGGCCCGGTTGCCCAGGTGGCGCATCCGGGCCACGCCGTCCCCGAGCCGCTCGCTGAGTTCGACGGCTTCGTCCACGAGGAGCAGCGCCCGGCGGACGCGTCCGGCCGAGTAGTGGGCGGAGGCCAGGTGCCCCAGGGCGCGTGCCTCGGCGGCGGTGTCGCCGGTGGACCTGGCGAGGGTGACGGCGTGGCGGGTCAGCCGTTCGAGGTCGGTCGCCCGGCCGCGGTCGTGCAGATAGGGGAACAGGGTGTGGATCAGGTCGAGGGTGCGGGTCGCCCCTGCGGGTCCCTGCCCACCGGAGCCGGCCAGGTGGAGCAGGTTCGCCGCTTCCGTGTCGGCCCAGGCGAGTGCGGCCGCCGCGTCGACGAAGGCGGCGCCGGTCTCCGGCCGTTCGGCGGTACGACGTGGGTGCGGCCGCAGGGTCGCCGTGCACCCGGCGAGACGCCGCTCGTACCAGCGCAGGGCCCGCTCGACGGCGTCGGCGCTCGCGTGCCGTGCCTCCGGCCGGGCGGCGAGTTCGCGGGCGAAGTCGCGGACCAGGTCGTGGGGGACGTGGCGTCCCCAGCCCGTCTCCTGGAGCAGCGCCACCTCCGTCAGCCGGTCCAGGGCGTGTTCGGCACTCCGCTCGGTGCGGCCGGTCGCGGCGGCCATCAGCGGTGCGCCGTACTCGGGCAGGTCCAGCGCGCCGATGAGGACGAGGGCGGCGGCGGCCTCGCCGTCGCGCGGGTCGCCGGAGCCGAGGAGGGCCTCGTGGGCCGCCTCCAGGGAACGGCGGACGCTCAGGTCTTCCAGTTCGAGGTGGTCGAGCCGGTCCTCCTGCCGGGCGAGGCGTTCCACGAGCCGCTGTACCGGGAGCGCGGCGCGGCTCCTCAGGCGGGCACCGCAGACCCGCAGTGCCAGCGGCAGATGGCCGCACAGGGCCGCCAGCCGGGTGACCGACTCGCCGTCGGACGCGGCCCAGGACCGGCCCGAGGCCCGCTCCAGCAGCAGGGCTCCCTCCTGTGGCGAGAGCGGTTCGAGCCGCACGTGCGTGGAGGCTTCCAAGGTGGCCAGCGGCCGTCTGCTGGTCAGCAGCACGGCACAGCCGGCGCCGGCCGGCAGCAGCGGTCGTACCTGGCTCGCCGAGGCGGCGTCGTCGAGGACGAGGAGGGTCCGGGTGGGGGCGAGCGCGGATCGCAGCAGGGCGGATGCGGCCGCCACGTCGTCCGGGATCCGCCGGGCGTCGAGCCCCAGGCCGTGCAGCAGGGTGACGAGGGCATCGGCGGGTGCGAGGGGGGCCGTTCCGGGGGTGGCTCCGCGCAGGTTGAGGTGGAGCCGCCCGTCGGGGAACGCGTGCCGGAGCTGATCCGCGATGTGCAGGGCGAGGCCCGTCTTGCCGACGCCCGGCATTCCGCTGATCACGGCGAGCGCGGTGCGTCCGCGGTCCGACTCCAACTCGGCACGGACCGCGGCGATGTGTGCGGCGCGTCCCACGAAACCGACGGGTGGCGCGGGGAGTTGTTCGGGCCTCGGAGTCTCGCGCACCTGCCGGCTCCCCGGGCCGGCCTGCGGGCCCGGCGGCGGGGAGGCGGGTACGGGCGGTCGGTGAGGTCCGGTGGCCGCGCCGCGCAGCACCTCGTGGTGGGCCTCCTGGAGGGCGGGGCCGGGCTCCACCCCGAGTTCCTCGACGAGGGTGCGGCGCAGGGACCGGAAGAGCGCCAGTGCCTCGGCCTGTCGGCCGGTGCGCCCGAGGACGAGGACCAGCTGGCGGTGCAGGGTCTCCCGAAAAGGGTTTTCCTCGGCGAGGGCGGCGAGTTCGGGGGCAAGACCGTCGGGGCGGCCGAGGCGCAGCAGCGCCTCGAAGCGGCATTCCAGGGCCTGGAGGCGCTGCTCCTGGAGAAGCGGCACGACCGGGTGGCCGACGAGTGCGGGGACGTCGGCGAAGGGTGTGCCGCGCCAGAGCGCGAGCGCGGCGTTCGCCGTGCGTTCGGCCGCCTCCCAGTCACCCCGGTGGTGGGCCTCCTGCGCCCGTCGCACCTGCCCCTCGAACACGTCCCGGTCCGACTCGCCCTCATCAACCCGCAGTTGGAGCCCTCGGGTCATGGTGCGCAGCCGTGTGCCACCGGCGTCGCCCAGGGCGCGCCGCAGTCGGGCGACGTGGTTGTGCAGCGAGGCCGTGGCCGTGGGCGGCGGCTCCTCGCCCCACAGCACCGCCCTCACCGTGTCCACCGGCACGGTCCGGTTGGCCTCCAGCAGCAGTACGGCGAGCAACGCGCGGACCTTGGGACCACGGACGACGACGGTCCGACCGTCGTCGTCGACGACTGTGAGCGACCCGAGTACTGCGAACCTCACCGGCACTCCCCCGCACCGGACGCGGAACACCGGCGCCCGACGTCCTCCGTCGATCGGGACCCCATCCTCGTTCAAGGCCGTGCCGCGATCAACGAGTGCCGTCTCCTCGCCGTTGGCGGCGCGTTGGATCGCTGTTAGGGCTGATCGACACGATGCCTCTCCCGGGTCCCCGAGACGAGAGAGGTCGATACCGGATGTCGACACGCCTGATACGGACGACGCTGGCGAGCCTGACGGCGATCGCGGCGGCGGGTACCGCCCTGTCGGCCACGCCGGCCGCCGCCGCCCCCGGCACCACCGGCCGCACGGTGGCCGCCGCCGGGACACCGGGGGCGGGCCACGACGCGACGCGGGCGGCGATGGAGGCGGCGGTCGCCGCGGGCGTCCCCGGCGTCGTGGCGCGGGTACGCGACCCGCACGGCGTGTGGAAGGGCACGTCGGGCGTCGCCGACCTCACCACGGGCCAGTCGCGCGGCGCCGGCGACAGCTTCCGCACCGGCAGCGTCACCAAGTCGCTCGTGGCGACCGTCATGCTGCAACTCCAGGCGGAAGGCAGGGTCGACCTCGATGCCACGGTCGACCACTACCTGCCCGGCCTGGTACGGGGCAGCGGCCACGACGGGACGAGGATCACGGTGCGTCAGCTCATGAACCACACCAGCGGCATCTTCAACTTCACCGAGGACGCCACGTTCGTGAGGAAGGTGCTGGGCATCGAGTTCCTCACCTCCCGCTACGACGACTGGACTCCGCACCAGGTCATCGCCCTCGCCCTGCGGAACCCGCCCCAGTTCGAGCCCGGCACCTCCTGGAAGTACTCCAACACCAACTACCTCCTGATCGGCCTGATCATCGAGAAGCTGACCGGCAGACCGTACGCCGAGGAGGTCGAGCGACGCGTCACCAGGCCGCTCGGCATGCGCGCGACGTACTTCCCCGGCCGCGACCCGCACGTGCCGGCACCCACCCGGCACTACTCCACCTTCTCGGAGGACCCGGGCAGGACGTACGACGTGACCGAGCTCAACCCCTCCTGGGCCTGGGCGGCCGGAGAGATGATCACCGACTCCGCCGACCTGAACCGCTTCTACACCGCCCTCCTCACCGGCAGACTGCTGCGGCCCGCCCAACTCCGGCAGATGACGAACACGGTCTCGACGGAGGGGAACCTGCCGAGCCAGCGCTACGGCCTGGGGCTCATCGAGTACGAGACGAGCTGCGGCGTCAAGGTCTGGGGCCACTCCGGCGGCATCCACGGTTCCTCGACACAGTCCTTCGGCACCAGGGACGGCCGCCACATGATCACCGTGAACTTCAACGGCGACTGGGTCGGCGGTGGCAAGAAGGTCGTCTCGGCCGAGTTCTGCCCGGCTCCCACCCCGGCGCCGTAGTCCCCCTCCCCGAC